>PATL01000016.1 GCA_002713605.1 bacterium | reverse complement strand
TGCACCATTTTCATCGCATGTTTTTGACCACATACTCGTAGATGCGCCTTGTTCTGGTTTAGGAGTATTGCATCGTCGAGCAGATTCAAGATGGAGAATTGAAGAGAGCGATGTGAAAAATTTAGCCAAACTACAAATTGAACTCCTTGATTCATCTGTTCGGCTACTCAAAGATGGTGGCGTGTTAAGTTATAGCGTTTGTACAGTGACGAACCAGGAAACAATTCACGTTGTGAGGTCATTAGAAAACCTTCACCCAAACCTCATTCCGAAAAGATTATTTCATGAGAGATGGCGAAAAATTGGCAATGGTTTGCAAATTCTACCTCAAGACTCAGGTACAGATGGAATGTCAATATTTCAATGGAAGTTAGCATTTTAGATTGAAAGAGATGTCGGGTCCGATCATCTGTAGAGTTGATATATGGGAAATAAAGCAAAGCTTTTTGCAAAAATCATAACAGTATCTGATGGTGTTTCAAATGGCCATCGTGAAGATGTCTCTGGCAAGAAAATACAGGAATTCCTAGAGGATTCTGATTGGGAGATTGTCTCACGATCAGTGATACCTGACGGCATGGAGAGCGTTTCAGAAGAGTTGGTAAAGGCAACTTCTAATTTTCATGGGCTAATAGTGACAACAGGGGGTACTGGTTTTGGCCCTAGAGACTTCACGCCAGAAGGAACGAAACTTGTACTTGAACGTGAGGCACCTGGAATAGCAGAAGCCATGAGGTTAATTAATCCGCTCGGCCGTTTATCTCGATTAGCGGCTGGAACCTTGAGCGACTCCCTTATTGTAAATTTACCTGGCTCAACTAAAGGAAGCATTGAGTGCTTGGAATCGGTACTTGATGTTCTCGGACATGCAGTTAAATTGCTTCAGGACAATAGTGACCCTCATCCAAATGCTGGACACCATCATGATTGAGAGGAAATTGGCCCTTGAAGAGCAAATGATGTCACGTGCTATTGATAATGCAGCTAAAGCTAGACCAAGATGTATGCCTAATCCTTGGGTCGGGGCGGTTCTAGTATCCCCAAACGGGCAAATGTTTGACGGGTTCACTCAAGAGTTTGGACTCGGACACGCAGAAACCGTTTGTCTTGATGAAGCAGGGGAGAAAGCGCAAGATGCGACACTCTACGTAACTTTGGAACCCTGTTCTCACATCGGCAAGACTGGGCCATGTGTAGAAAGAATTATTGAAAGCCGTGTTAGTCGTGTCGTTATAGGGATGAAAGATCCCGACAGTCATGTATCTGGAGAGGGGATTAAATCTTTACAAAAGGCTGGGATAGACGTGGTCGTAGGTGTATTGAAAGGACTTGTGGCACATCAACTGGCTCCGTATGTGCATCACAGGAAGACGGGCAGGCCTTATGTGGTTCTCAAGATAGCAACGACTTTAGATGGAAAGGTTGCCGCTCCTGATGGTTCTAGTCAGTGGATAACAGGGCCAGAGGCAAGAAGAGAAGGTCACAAGCTTAGGGCGTATTCGGATGCTATATGTGTTGGGAAAGGTACGATAATTTCCGATAACCCGAAATTAACTGTCAGAGACTGGGTGCCCGATGATGGCATTGTCCAAAACCTTAATCCAAGGCGCATAGTTCTAGGAAAGATTCCTGCTGAAGCTGCAGTTCACCCATGTTATGAATTCAGCGGAGATATCTTTGAATTGCTATCAGAACTTGGGGATGATGGAGTGCTCCAACTTCTAGTGGAAGGTGGCTCTTCAACTTATAAAGCTTTTCATGATTTAGGGTTGGCAAACGAGTACCAATTGTTCCTAGCTCCTGCATTTATNGGAGGNAGCGANGGAGTNAGNATCTTTTCNGGNGATAGCACTCANNCGATNAGNGATCTNTGGAGAGGAANAATACAAGACGTGGTTGANCTCGGAAAAGATATCAAAGTCACCNTAGTCCCAGAACATAATTAAATAGTGTTAGTGAACGACGTAAAGCCTGTACTGTTGTATGTATGTTGCGACTAGTAATCCCTAAAGGTTCTCTGGAAAAATCTACACTTGAGTTGTTATCCGATGCCGACCTGCCTGTTACCCGAGGTTCGGTTGTTGATTATAAAGGCAATATCGATGATCCAAGAATTGAATCTGTAAGAGTGTTACGACCTCAAGAAATAGGTTCGTACGTGTCGGATGGTCTTTTCGATATCGGCATAACAGGCAGGGATTGGATAGAGGAAACTGAAAGTAACGTGCAGACACTATGCGAACTGCATTACAGCAAGAACACAGCTAAGCCAGTGAACATAGTAGTCGCTGTGCCAGAGGATAGCCCTTGGACCACCATTGAAGACTTCCCCCAAGGAGTAAAAGTAAGCACCGAATATCCCCAATTAACAAAATCATATTTTGAGAGCAAAGGAATAGAGGCGAGTATTCAACTCTCATATGGTGCCACAGAGGCAAAAGCACCTGAAATCGTAGACGCTGTTGTGGACATAACAGAAACTGGGCGGGCGCTTCGAGCCGCTGGACTAAAAGTAATAGGAACAGTTCTGACAAGCTTCACCGAACTCATAGCTAACCCTGAAGCTTACGCTGACCCGGATAAGCGCAGAGCGATGGAGCAAATTCAGACGTTGCTTCAAGGAGTCTTAGAGGCACGTGGGCAAGTTATGGTCAAGATGAACGTATCAAAATCTAACCTTGATAAAGTCATTGACATTCTGCCATCGATGAAGGCCCCCACTGTCAATGAATTATTTGGTGGTCAAGGCTATGCAGTTGAGACTGTTGTCCCTAAGGACCAAATCAATATACTGATCCCTGAACTTAGAGGTTCAGGGGCATCTGATATTGTCGAAATACCAATTTCAAAAATCGTTCGCTAATCTCATCTAACGATGAGTTCCTTTTAACCCCGAAGCAATAATGGATTTATCCCTAACGGATCGCCTACTAATCGGATAATGGGGAATCTACGAGATGCTTCTTGAAGAACAAGTTTCCACCAAGGNTTTGACTGTCTAGCAAAAATTTAGTATTTCTTCGATGATTTTTGGCCAATACTTTTCGGGTAGGTCATGACCCATCTCATCAAACGTAAGTAATTTGGCTTTGGGTATAGCTGAGGCCGTAGCTTCCCCACAATGTAAAGGAAGCAATGGATCCACCACGCCATGGATGATAAGCGAAGGGATAGACAATTTAGATAACTTCTCTGAACGGTCACCACTCACTCCTATGGCTCCTAACTGAAACCCGATGCCTTCTGGGTAAAAGCTCCGCTCATAACTCTTTTCCGCCATTTCTTGAGCGTACGATTCATTCCAAAGGGGCCCAGCAAGAACTTTGGATGCTGCAACATTTGCTTCTATGATTTGATCACGTTTGGTAAGTGGTTCCGACAGTAAGGCTGATAATGCCTCGTCAGTAGGGGTAAAGTCATTTGGATTTCCTGTAGCTGACATGATACTGGTAAGCGAACGAACCTTATGTGGGTGTTCAATGGCTATAGTTTGTGCAATCATCCCTCCCATGGACGCTCCCACGATGTGCGCAGATGGAATTTTCAAATAGTCCAGAAGCCCAACAGCATCGAGAGCCATCTCAGAAAGCGAGTAATTAGAGATAATGTCTTCGCCTAGCGTTGATCTAAGTAGAAGGTCAGCTCCATTTGGAGAACTGCCTTCAGTTTTTGAAGACAATCCGCAATCTCTATTATCAAATGAAACGACCCAGAATCCGCTCTGCTTTAGCTGATCAACGAATCTTTCAGGCCACCCTATGAGTTGAGCGCCCAAACCCATGACAAGAAGAAGCGGAATTCCATCTTCATTGCCAGTGTGTCGATAGCAGATTTGAATACCATTAACGGTCGCAAATTGATCCTGATCAGTCATTAATTCCACCTACTAAGATGTCTTGAGTTCTTACCCGCATCTTACGACTCTTCGCTTTGCATTTGGTTGCTGCTATCCGCCATCTGCACGTATGCCATTTGTATTTGTTGAAGCGCATCTTTAATCACGTTTTCATTCTCACCCAGTCTCCCAACTAAAGAAGCAACGATTCCAGACATTGCATCAATAGCTATTTTTGCTTCACTGAGATTGGGAACGTCGCTACTGAGGTGAATAGCAGCTAATTCATAGATTCCCATCACATGGTTGGCTATCACTTCTGCTGCTGGAGTTTNAGACAGCCTTTCTCTCGCTGCTGCCAGTTCTGCAGCCATAGCTCTAGCCTGTTCCTGTTGCTCAGGTGTTAAATCTTCAAAACCAGGGATTTCGTTTAGTTCATTTTCATCATCAACCCTGAGGTTTGGGTCTTCATTTGTTTCTTTATTAACTTCATGCTCTCCGCCTGGTGTCCATAAGCTCATATTGCTCCTTTAGTCTAATGATGACTTTATAGAGGTCTTTGTCATATCAGTCGCATTTTCCGGTATTCTGTTAATACCCATTAGAAATAGGGTATAGGAAGCGTTGTCGAGAGGCAGCCACCTTTCCACTTACGAGTGCGACAGGTGCAACATCAGGCTAAAGATAGTCAGGGTGCTGATTCCTCAGCGCCCTTTATCTTTTGTAACACAAATTAAAGGAGAATCACTTGAATAGGAGTTTGTCATAGCTGGGAACGAAGAACCGCGTATCAATGAACAAATTCGGGCTAGTAAGGTCAGATTGGTATCACCCGAAGGNGAGCAAATAGGCATTACACCGTTAAATGAAGCTTTAGAACAAGCNTTAAATTTGGATTTGGATCTCGTTGAAGTCGCTGAAAATGCAAACCCGCCGGTCTGCAGGATTATGGACTACGGAAAATACAAGTATGAAGCCGCCCAACGAGCTAAAGACTCAAGAAAGAAAAGCACGAACATTGTTGTCAAGGAACTTAAATATCGTCCAAAGATTGCGAAAGGTGACTTTGATACCAAGACCAACAAAGTCAGGAAATTCTTGGAGGAAGGTCACAAAGTGAAGTTGACCATTATGTTCCGAGGGCGAGAAGTACAACATCCAGAGCTAGGCAGGAGAATACTAGATGAGGTCTCCGAAAGAATGGAAGANATAGCAATCCAAGANGNNTANCCNCANCTGGANGGCCGAAATATGACAATGATCNTAAGCCCNGACAAGAAAGCAATCNAAANCATTCGAAANGCAANAGCATCTGAACAAGATAGCGAATCTGNGTAACNNAAANNANCCTAAGGAGNANANATGCCGAAAATGAANACACATAAAAGTTCAGCAAANCGGTTTAAGAAAACCTCAAATGGAAAGCTNAAGCGCGCAAGNAAACACCGNAANCANTTAGCAGAAGCNAAGTCTCCGAAACGNAAACGGCAATCGCGAAGGCCAGCAGAAGTAAGTTCTGCTGACGTCAAGACGGTTCGAAAAAACCTAGGCATCTAACGAAAAAATAATTGAACTAACTACTAAGGAGTAAGAATGGCAAGAACAAAAACCTCCGTACACAGCAAAAAACGACGTCGGCAGGTCCTGAATAGGGCTAAAGGGTATTACGGAAATAAGAGTAGGTCCTTTCGGGCAGCCAACGAGCAAGTTATGCATAGTGGGAACTATGCATTTCGTGATCGTAGAGCACGTAAAGGAGAATTTCGAAAACTTTGGATACAGAGAATCAATGCCGCATGTCGCGAAAGCGGAATGACTTACAGTCGATTTATTAATGGTCTCAAAATTTCTGGGATTGAAGTTGATAGAAAAAACCTTGCCGACCTTGCTGTAAATGACCCTGAAGCATTCAAAGCTCTTGTGGATATAGCTAGCCAAGCTACGGCTAATGAGGCAAGCTAAATACTTTAGCTAACCCATGGTAGGGATATCTAAAAACAATCCAAGAGTTCGAGAGTTACGAAAACTGTTGCGTAATCCAAAATTTAGGTTGGAATCTCAAAAGTTTGCTGCTGAAGGACTAGAGGTTCTAAAGGAATGCATACTCACGGGCAATTTGCCTTTAGATGTTTTTGTTGTCAATCGTCACCAAACCTCTAAGGAGGTAGAATCGCTGNTAGAGGGCACTGAGACAACTGTTTGGCATTTAGAGGAAAGCATTATTGATTCTGTGGCAACCACAGTCACTCCTCAGCCAGTCATCTCAACGTTCTCAACAATTGATGTCTCAATTGAAGAATTAATGAAGGGATTTCCTTCCTTCCTCGTATGCGGAAAGGAGATTAGGGAACCTGGAAATGCTGGATCATTAATAAGATCTGCAGCTGCTGCTTCAGCGGATGGAATAATTTTTACAGAAAGTAGCGTAGATTTATACAATCCTAAAACGATCAGGGCATCAGCCGGAGCTATATTTAGAATTCCTATTGTGTGTTCAGTGAGAGCCTCTGACTGTCTAAAGGTATTTCAGGATAAATCGATCAGTAGCGTAGGGCTCTCACCAAGTGGGGCGCTGTCGTACTTGAATTTTGATTTTTTGAAGCCCTTTGTTGTGTTTCTTGGAAATGAAAGTTCGGGGTTAGATGCTGAGTCTCTTACTCAGATGAATAAAATTGTTAGGATTGATATGGGCTTAGGGGTGGAATCCCTTAACGTCTCCAATGCGGCTTCTGTTGTTCTCTTTGAAGCACGAAGGCAGCGCGACCAACTTGGCCGTGATTGAGAATGGAAGCAAACTATTTCGGAAAATCCCACAACCAGACCTTCAACACCTGCGAGAATGGATACTGAGGGATAATTAGATGTCTGACTTAGAGAATTTAGCAAATNAAGCAGAAGATGCAACTAATACTGCATCCACAATAGAGGAGCTTGCACAGGTTCAAGCACAATTTTTAGGAAAGAAATCAAAACTCGTTGAAGCTAAAAGGGCATTAGGAACTCTACCTGACGAGTACAGAGCAAGTGCTGGCAAGGAAATAAACGAACTTAAAGATCGAATAGAGCAACTAATTTCAGGTAGGAAAGAAGCACTTCAAGAATCGGAATGGAGTAGCAAATTAAATAAAGAGGGGGTGGACCTTACTGAAAGATTAAGTCCGATTGATCGCGGCCATCTTCATCTTATTACGCAAGCGCGGGACGAACTCGAAGATGTTTTTATTGGAATGGGGTACTCAGTAGCGGAAGGGCCCGAAGTGGAGACAGCATGGTATAACTTTGAGGCTTTGAATATCCCTGACTGGCATCCCGCACGTGGCAACTTTGACACGATATTCGTTGACCTTGGCGAGCCCGAAGAAGTCATGCTGCGTTCACATACATCCCCAGTGCAAATCAGAACAATGGAGAGTCAGGAGCCACCGATATACATTGTCGCCCCTGGCAGGACTTTTCGCACGGATAGCGCTGATGCTACGCATCTTCCAGCATTCAATCAGATAGAGGGTCTCGTAATTGATAAGGGAATAACAATGGGCGATTTAGCGGGGACTATTGATTCTTTTGTCCACGCTTTTTTTGGAGAAGAAGTCAACTCTCGTCTGCGCCCAAGTTATTTCCCCTTTACCGAACCGTCTGCAGAATTTGATATATCAAGAGCCGATGGTTCATGGCTAGAACTTGGAGGATGCGGGATGGTTCATCCTAATGTCTTGCGAAATTGCAATATAGACCCTGAAGTTTGGCAGGGCTTTGCCTTCGGTTTTGGTATTGACCGACTCGTCTCGATGAGGTACCAACTTGATGATATTCGGGAACTTGTTGTTAATGATGCTCGGTTTCTGAGGCAGTTCTAGGAGCGAAATGAAAGTTTTATTATCTTGGCTAAAGGAATTCATTCCCGATTTGGACCATGATCCCGAAGAAATAGGAGAGAAACTTAGTGCTTTGGGGTTGGCAGTTGAATCCATGGAAGTTGTTGGTAGCGAACTTTCAGGAGTTGTTGTCGGGAAAGTTCTGGATTTGCGTCCTCACCCAAATGCTGAGCGTATTCAACTCGTAGATGTAGACCTAGGCGACGGAGAAGGTACTCAAATTTGCTGTGGGGCGTTTAATATGCAAATTGGTGATGTTATTCCTGTAGCGACTGTGGGAAGTACTTTGCCTGATGGAATGGAGATAGCCCAGCGGAAATTGCGTGGAGAAATGTCCAACGGTATGTGTTGCTCCGCAAGTGAGATTGGTTTGGGTGATGACAGTGACGGAATCATGATTTTGTCCGAGAATGATCCAGGTCGCGATTGGGACATTGGGAGTTCAGTATCGGATACTTTAGGTTTAGAATCTGACGTTCTTTGGGATCTTGAGGTTAATGCCAACCGACCCGATGCGATGAGTGTTTCAGGAGTTGCAAGAGATTTGGCTGCATCTTTAGGAATTTCTTTTGAGTTCCCCATGGATCGCGCCGAAAAGCCGGAAGCAGCAATTAAGGCCAGCATCCAAATTGAGATACAAGACCCAACCTTATGCGGCAGGTTTTTAGCTTGCGTTGTCAAAGGAATAACTGTGGGGCCTTCACCTCAATGGCTCCAGAATAGGCTCATTCTCCTCGGGATGAGGCCGATAAATAACGTTGTAGATATCTCTAACTACGTGATGCTTGAATTGGGTCAGCCAAACCATACATATGATCTTAAGAAAATAAAAGGGGGTCGCTTAGGAACTCGTCGAGCAAGATCTGGCGAAAGCATATTGACGCTTGACGATGTGGAGCGCACTTTGTCTGAAATTGATGGAGTTATCATTGATGGCGATGATAATCCTGTCGGAATAGCTGGAATTATGGGTGGTGCGTCCAGCGAGATTTCTGAGTCAACGACGGAGATAATTATTGAAGTAGCTTGGTGGGATCCTCCGTCAATTTCGCGAAGCGTGAAGAATTTAAACCTTATGAGTGAAGCCTCAATTCGTTTTCGCAGGGGAGCGGATTACGGAATTAATATGGAGCGATCACTTAATAGATTGGTTCAACTACTTAGTGAGACATGTGAACCAGAGATGTTAGAACTTGTGCAAGTGGATGGAAACCTCCCTGACACAAGTCCTGTTCGTGTATCTAAAGAAAAGGTAAATGGGCTTCTTGGTACGTCGCTTACCAATGAGGAAATGATGGATTTGCTTCGATCTATTGGCTTTGAAAGCCAAGAAGTAATTCCCGAAGAGGGGGATGGAAGTCCTTCCCAAAACGATTTTCAAGTGATTGTGCCCTCATGGAGATGGGACACGCAAACCGAGACAGATTTGGCTGAAGAAATAGCTCGAATTTTTGGATATGAAAGGATAGAGAGAACTATTCCGCGGGGCCCATTCACAGGAAAGTTGAGCCGTTTCCAAAAAGGAAGAAGAACAATAAGGGAAATACTCATTGGAGCAGGTTGCGATGAAACGATGCCGATGCCGTTCCTTGCTCCCGGAGATCTGCAAAACGCAGGACTCGCTCACACTGCAATCTCAATTTCAAACCCTCTTGTTCAAGAGGAATCGCTTCTGAGAACTTCGCTTATGCCGGGTCAGCTTAAGATAATTTCATATAACCTATCGCACAGAATAAGGAAACTTAAATTTTTTGAAATAGGACATGTGTACCTTCCAAGTAAAGGCGACCAGCTTTTGCCTGACGAGAGAGAATACCTTTCCATTTCCATTACTGGAGGTGATGTAAGTGAAATTGTTGCGATTTTGGATTTAATAAGTTCAACTATGGCCTTTCCTAACATGCAGCTAAAACAACAAGAAATCGGTGGGTTACATCCTGCGCGCTCGGCACAGGTTTTTGTTGCAGGTCAAAACAGGGGAGTAGTGGGAGAAGTAGATCCTCGAGTGCTCAAAAATTACGGCATTGATGATTCAGTTGCATGGCTTGAGTTGGACCTTGGGTCTATTCTCATGGGTTCATTCGGAAAGAAAAAATATAAAAGCGTTTCAAAATATCCCTCAAGCGATATTGATTTAGCATTTGAAGTTCCAGCAGATACTTCATCTGCCTCTATAGAGGGATGTTTGAGAAAGGCTGGCGGAGCCTATCTGAGAGAAATCGAATTGTTTGACTCCTACAAGGCAGATGGCGTGAGTGAAGGGGTCCGAAGCCTCGCATACAGTCTGCGTTTCCAATCGAGTGAAGGAACGCTGACCGATAGTGAAGTGAGCGAATTGCGCACAGCCTGCATTAGCGAAGTCGAAAAGAAGACCGACGCAAAGCTTCGTGAATAAATATGCAAATTTATGCATAAATATGCAAAATTCGTATAGTATGTTCATATGAAACAAGTAGGAATATTAGGCGGGTCTGGGTATACAGGCGTAGAACTATTGCGTCTCCTGACTACTCACCCCGATTATGAGGTTAAGGTAGTCACCGGAGATAGCATGGCGGGCCACATGGTCCACGAACTTTACCCCAGCCTTGCTATGGCATACCCAAACCTTATGTACCAAGATATGAAACCCGAGTTTATGGATGGCCTCGATGCTGTCTTCTGCGCATTACCTCACGGAATAAGTCAAACCATCGTCCCTAAAATCCTGGATAATGTAGGACACGTAATCGATCTTGGTTCTGATTTTCGTTTAAAGGACCCCCAAGCGTATGTTGATTGGTACTCAATGGAACATGCCTGCCCTGAATATCTTACTAACTCTATTTATGGCTTACCAGAACTATTCAGAGACGAGATCAAAGGAGGAAAACTCATAGCGGCTACCGGGTGTAACGCAGCTGCATCAATCCTCTCTCTAGCGCCCTTTGTAAAGGAAAATATCATAGATGAGACATCAATCGTCATTAATCTAATTACAGGGGTAAGTGGTGCTGGTAAACCGCCAAAAGATAATACCACTTTCTGCGCAGTTGATGAGAATGTAACCCCCTATGGATTACTAACTCATAGGCATACACCAGAAATAGAACAAGCGCTGTCTGAAGTTAGTGCCACAGAAACGAAGGTGCTTTTTACACCTCACCTTGCACCAATGAATAGGGGGATTATCGCTACATCATACGGAAAAGTTAAAGCCTCCCTGACAACTCAAAAAGCAATAGAAGTTCTACATCAAAGTTACGGGAATGAACCATTTATCTACGTATCAGAAAATCCTCCCTCAACGAAAGCAACACTCGGATCTAATACTGTGCACATCACTGCTCGAGTCGATGAAAGAACACAAACATTGATTTCTATCGTTACTTTAGACAACCTCGTAAAAGGAGCCTCAGGCATGGCTATCCAAAATGCGAATATAGCGATGGGAATTGAAGAAACGTTAGGACTTCCGATAGCCGGCCTTTACCCATAAAACCATGACTATTTCACCCCTCGCACCTAAAGATTTTCCTGATATGCCCAATGTTCCAGGCATTAGTATTTCAACGGCACCTAGCGGTATGCGATACAAAAACAGAGACGATTTATGTCTGATCACCATGGAAGACGAAACACGCGTAGCAGGAGTTTTTACAAAATCACTTTGCGCATCGGCGCCCGTCGACTGGTGTAAACAAAATCTCCAACACGGCTACGGAAGTGCACTTATTTGTAACGCTGGTAACGCAAACGCATTTACGGGGGCTAAAGGCGAGAAAATAGCTGAAGAGTCAGCAACAGTGCTCTCCGAGAGTCTCTCAATCTCCAAAGACCACATCTATCTTGCGTCTACAGGGGTAATAGGGGAAGCTTTTGAACCCATTGAACTTACGAGACATTTTGATCAAATGGTAGAAGGTCTCGAAGAGTCTGGTTCAGCATTGTGGAAGGAAGCTGCCAAAGCAATAACTACAACGGACACTTTCCCAAAAGGGTCAACAGCTAAAATCAAAGGAACAGATGCAGTTGTGGTGGGGATAGCTAAAGGAAGCGGAATGATCGCACCTGATATGGCGACTATGCTTGCTTTCATTTTTACTGATATCGAGATCAGCCAAGATGACTTGCAGAAAGTAGTTGAGTGGACCGTAAGTAGTAGCTTCAATTGCATAACAGTTGATTCAGACACATCAACCAGTGATTCCGTTTTGGTTTTTGCGACCGGTAAATCTCAATACGCATGGGATGAAAACTCCGAAGCATTCGCAGCAGCTCTTCAACTTGTGTTCAAAGATTTAGCACATCAAATTGTCAAAGATGGCGAAGGAGCTTCAAAGTTCGTTGAGATAGAGGTCACCGGGGCTGAAACTAATAGCGCTGCAAAAAATATTGCGATGAGTATAGCGAACTCACCGTTGGTAAAGACAGCGATAGCAGCTGAAGACGCCAACTGGGGACGCATCATCATGGCAGTTGGTAAATCAGGAGAAAAGGCGAATAGGGATCTTCTTCGTATATGGATTGGTGACGAGCTAGTAGCTGAGAATGGGCAACAAAATCCCTCTTACAACGAAAAGAAAGCTACACAGCATCTACAAAAAGATAACGTAAAAATCCGTGCTGATATCGGGTTGGGGGTCAGTCAAGCAACGGTGTGGACATGTGACCTTACAGAGCGGTATATCGAAATTAACGCAGGGTACAGATCGTAGGAAGGCCATGAACGAAGTAGGAATCAAAGATTATCTTCCAGCTGACCGTGCACAAGTCCTCATCGAGGCTTTGCCATATATACAGCGCTTCTCTGGAAGAGTCGTACTTATAAAAATAGGTGGAAGCACCCTTGTAGATCAGAGGTTATTTGATCGCTTGGCTGAAGACGTTGTGCTACTGCATTCAGTCGGGATAAAGCCGATCATCGTACATGGTGGAGGTCCTCAAATAGGCCATGAATTAGGACTTGCTGGCAAAGAAACTAGTTTTATCGACGGGTTACGTGTGACAGATCAGGAAACTCTGGAAATCGTCAGCAAAGTTCTTAAAGATCAAGTCGGAAGGAGAATAGCTGACTCGGTAATGTCACTGGGGGGTTCAGCGGTTAGTTTAAGTGGCGAGACCGAGAATTTGATCTCAGCAACGTCCATAAATAAAGAATTGGGTTTCGTGGGGAAAATAACTAACGTCGCCCCTGATGTACTGAATGCGGCTATTGAAGATGGTAAAATTCCAGTCATATCAACACTTGGAATCGACGACAAAGGACAAAGTTATAACATAAACGCAGATACAGCTGCAGGTGCTCTAGCCGGCGCAATGAAAGTCCAAAAAGTTGTATACCTCTCAGACGTTCCAGGGCTTCTTTTTGATAAAGACGATGTCAGTACTTTAATTTCTAGTGTTACTTCATCAGAGGTCGAAGCAATGATTGCTTCAAAGGGCGTATCCGATGGAATGATACCTAAAGTTAACTCCTGCATTGATGCTCTGAAACAAGGAGTAAGTAGCGCCCACCTTCTTGATGGCAGGATCCCTCATGTTGTCCTTCTTGAACTATTCACTGATGAAGGAATCGGGACAATGATTGTTGAGGAGGACTAAATGTCATCACATGCTGAAAATATGGGAGTGGAGGGGGAGTTGCAAAATTGTCCTATCATGCCAACCTACGCTGCCCCTAGCATCATGTTCATACGAGGAGAAGGAACTGAACTGTGGGACAGCGAGGGTAAACGTTACTTAGACTTTGTGGGAGGATTAGCAGTCCAATCATTAGGCCATGCCAACCCCGAAATTGCAGAGGTAATAGGGGAGCAAGCGGGGAAGTTAACGCAGGTTTCTAACTACTGGGCAACTGAACATGCCCATCATGTTGCCATCGAAATTGACAAAGCTGTAACAGGGAATATCAATGAGCCAAGCTACAGTCCGTATAATCCGACAGGGCAAGTTTTCTTTTGTAATTCAGGAGCGGAAGCTAATGAACTTGCCTTTAAGATTGCCCGAAAAGCAACTTCACAGAGTAAATATACAGTTTTAACTGCAACTGATTCCTTTCACGGAAGGACTCTCGCAGCTCTCGCAGCTTGCGGTCAGCCTCACAAACATGAACCATTTG
>PATL01000015.1 GCA_002713605.1 bacterium | reverse complement strand
CATGAGACCCTACTTGGTCTCCATGGTCTGATGTAAAGATGATGATTGTGTCTTCCCAAACGTTAAGTTCATCAAGAGTTTTAAACACCCTCATCATTTGCGCGTCATTCAATTCGTGCAGTTTGACATAGTAGTCAAGATAACGAAGCCACAGATATTCGTCTTCTCGATTCATAGTTCCTGGTGCTCCCCATTTGAGCATGGCATGCATCCAGCGACGGTGGACGTCAGGTTTTGTGTGCAAGTCATCGTGGAAATTTTCTGGTAGTTCCGTGAACCACTCATCTAATTCATAAGCAAATGGGGGGAAATTCTCTTTTCTTCCCCAGTCTCTAGCCTTAAGTCTCTCGCGCACATGATCAGTTTCAGCTTTGTTATCAACCTGCCACCACGGCTGGTCACATGGGAACCACATGATATCATGAGGGTTTACGAATGCAGTGGTCAGGAACCATGGCTTATCCGAAGTTGCATTTTCTTTTAACCATGTGATTGTTTGATCAGTAATGGGTTCATCGAACTCTGTTCCGGTTCCTGGTAAACCCCACCATGCTGAGTCGTTTCCTTCCCAATCACCAAAGCCGTACTTTTCCATTTCCGGATAACGTTGGTTTTGTAGGTGCCATTTGCCTTTGTATCCAGTTTTGTAACCAACGTTACGGAGCATGTGGCCTAAAGTTGCGGTGGAGGTTGGAAGGTTTGTGTTTTCAGGACCTGTTGAGTTTTCTAAAACTCCATGTTGAAGCATGTATTGTCCGGTAAATAGTGTTGCGCGCGACGGGCTACAGGGAGAGGTGTGAGTGTAGTAATTCGTAAATTCCAAACCTTCGTCAAGTAGGCGTTGCCTTGCAGGTAGATCTAGTCCTGCTGGCAACCAATCTCGTTGACGTTCTTGGTCTGAAACCATAAGAAGGATGTTAGGTGTTTTCATGTTCATTGAAGTTATCAAATTATTTCGGTAATTGGGGATTCAAGAGCGTCTAATTTGCAACAAGTCGATCAAGTACCTGAACTGCTCTAGCGATATCTGTAAATGTTGTATACATGGGGACGGGAGCGAATCGCAAGATATCTGGATCACGCGCGTCCGGAACAACTCCGTATCCGATAAGTTCTTCCTCAAGATCGGATGCACTTCCGGAGACCCGAACTGAAATCTGGCAGCCTCGACGCTTAGGATCAGTAGGGGTAATTGAGGATATATTTTTGATTGCCTTGACGCCCTTCTCGAAATATTTTGTCAACCTCACTGACCGCTCTCGGAGTGCAACCATGCCGAGTTCTGCGAACATTTCTAATGATTCTTTTAGAGGAATCATGGCTAGAAGGGAAGGATTCGATGTTTTCCATCCATCTGCAGATTTTCGAGGAATGAAATGTTCCTGCCCGTGCATATCAAATCGTGTGTCAGGGTCATTCCCCCACCATCCTGCTAGGCGTATCAACTTTTTATCTGTGTGGTGTTTGTGATTTACGAAGTAGCCGGCAATGCTTCCCGGTCCGGCGTTCAGATACTTGTATGTGCACCATGAAGCAAAATCAATTCCCCAGTCGTGTAGTTCTAATGGAACATTCCCTACCGCATGGGCTAGATCTAAACCAAATGTGATTTCCTGACTTTTCAGTATCGGGGACATGGATGCAATGTCAAGGAACTGACCGGTGTAGTAATTAACTCCTCCTAGTAGCGCTAAGCAAATGTCTTTGTGATGGTGCAGGGTGCGTTCTAGGTCATCTGGTGTTAGGTGGTCTGGATTCTCTGCTTCGAGAGTCACAACATCTGTGTTTGGGTTTCCACCATGCCAAGCTACTTGAGCCGCAGCAACGTATCTATCAGATGGAAATGCGTGGGGTTCAATGAGGATCTTTTGTCTTTCACCAGTTGGCCTGTAGAAGGAAGCCATTAACATGTGCAAATTAGTAGTCAATGATCCCATTATGCCTGTTTCGGAAGGAAGACAACCGACAATACCTGTCTGGAGCTCAGCAATACTTTCATCTAATCGGTACCATGCTTCTTCCCCATCGAAATGACCACTGACGCCCTTTCCCCCCCATTGGTCAAGGGCCTCCCTTATCGCAGGGCGTGTTCTTTTGGGAAGCAGCCCTAATGAATTTCCAGCAAAATAGGCTTGGTTGGTACCATCAGAGTGCTTAGGAATTTCGAATTCGTTTCGAAGTTCCGTGAGGGGTTCCCGACCATCAAATTCTTTAGCTTCGTCAAAGTCTAACGGCACTCCCACTATGTGTCTCCACTAATTATGACTTTGTCATTATTAAGTTGGTCTATTTCCTTTTCGGACAGGCCGAGTGACTCCAAGATGTTTTGGTTGTGCTGACCTAGAGTTGGCGCTACTAGATCTAGCGGTTCAGGAAAGTCAGAGAACCTGAGCGGATCACCGGGGATATGCACGTTTCCAAGAAGTGGATCAACAACTTCTCGAATAGCTCCGCGCGACTCAAAATATGGATGACCTATCGCATCATAGGGTGCAAGAACAGGTCCCGAAGGGACACGCTTCTCGGCAAGAATATCAAGAATGTCCTGGTCGTTCTCAAAGCTTTGCATCCAATCATGAATGATATTGTTTAAGTCATCACGATTCTTCATTCTTCCTTTAAGGTCGGCGAAACGTTCATCATGCAAAAGCTCTGGTTTCCCTATCGCTTCCACAAAGCGTGGCCATTGTGCTTCCATGCATTGTATAACAATCCATTCTTGTGGCCCCCTGAAGGCACCAAGTGGGCTGTTAATTTTTGATAAATGACCTGATCTTTTAGGCTTCCACTTCATCCCTGTTAAAGACGGGCCTTGTACTGCGAGTTCTTGAGAGTGAAATAAGGAATCAACCATAGCAATATCTAAGAATTGGCCTTTCCCAGTTCGTTCTCTATGAAAAAGTGCGTACCCGATCGCAGCTACTGCATGCACTCCTGTCATGACATCAGCAATTGATTGACCGACTGGCATAGGTGGCCCCTCGGGATCCCCGGTCATGTACATTGTTCCGCTAAAAGCTTGAGCGATCATATCAAAGGCAGGTTTATCACTCATAGCGCTTTCTCTACCAAACCCTGAAATCGAAGCCATGATTAGTTCAGGATTGAGTTCCCTTAAAGCATCCCAATCTAAATTTCTTCTTTCAAGGACTCCCGGCCCATAATTCTCAACAAAGACGTCAGCTTCTCTTATTAGTTTCAAAAGAATGTCTTTACCTCTTGGCTCATCAAAATTTATACAGAGGCTTTTCTTTCCTCGGTTCTGTTGAACAAAGTACCCGCTTCGACCTTTCTCATTGATAATTGCGTAGTTGCGAGACGGGTCGCCTGAGGGAGCTTGTTCTATTTTAATGATATCTGCACCCATCTCTGCCATCATTCGCGTGACTGTTGGACCGGCGAGATATTGGGTCATATCAATAACGCGAATTCCATCTAAAATTCTAAGTGATTCCATACAGGGACAGTATCGGATAAAGTCTCCTAACCGTGACAAATCCAATATTTCCCTTTCTCTTCGTCGGAAGGTATTATTACGTAGGGAGAAAACTATGACTGATACGACTCATAGAGTGCCAGATCGAATTCAGAATCGAGTTCAAGGTGGGGATAATGCTCCTCCATCTGGCCGGAAAGATATCACTCCGGATCGTTATTTATCAACAGATATTATGCGGGTTGAATGGGATAAGCTGTGGCCAAATAGTTGGGTTTTCGCTGGGTTAGCTATTGATGTAGCAGAACCAGGCGAATACTTCGTTCTGAATATAGGTCCTGAGTCAATTCTTATCTCTCACACTGATGATGGCGAAATAGTAGCCCATTACAATACTTGCCAGCATCGCGGAGCCCGTATCATGGTGAATGACCGTGGCTGGATCAAAAATTTCGTGTGCCCATACCACGGATGGACTTACGACCGAGATGGGAAGTTGTCTGTTGTTCCCGATATTGATCTATTCAGCAATGGAATCAATTGCGATGAGCAATCACTTGTACCGGTTCGGTCTGAAGTGTGGGCTGGAACTGTGTGGGTTTGTATGGACGAGAACGCCCCTAGTTTTGAAAATTTTATTGGCCCAATTAAAGAACAGATAGAGCCTTACCGATTGGAAGATATGGTTCTTGTACAGGACCAAACTGTTCGCCTTGAGTGCAATTGGAAAGCAGTCTTTGACAACTTTGGAGAGCTCTATCACGTTGAGCATATACACCCACAGCATGCACTCATTTTTGATTGCCCCCGAGGAGAAATTGCCCTTTGGGAAAATGGCCATACAACTGTTTATATTGAAGGATTTACCGTCAATACTCGTTTACCTGTCCCAGATCAACCTACGAAATTGATGGAGAAACAAATGGAAACAATGGGATTGGAACCCAAAGAATTTGAAGGTCGCATTTTAGATATACGTGAGGCAGTTCAGAAGGCGAGAAGAGATGCCGGTCCTTTGCTCGGGTATGATTATGACCGACTATCGGATGACCAGCTAAGTGATATTGTTCAGCACAATATTTTTCCAAACTCTATGGTCACATTGCAACCTGATACTGCTCTGATTATGCGAGCTCGCCCTCATCGCACAGATCCAAATAAATGTTATTGGGACAAGTTCACTTTCGTTATGCCACCTTCGCCCGAGGCTGAAAGCATCGGACATCTTCAACACATGCCTAAACCAAAGCCAATACCTGACCAGCGACCCGAACATGATGAATTTGATCAAGAGGATGTCATAGCCGGAAGGAAAACCATGGATGTAACAGTTGATCAGGATGTTCATTTAATTCGTGACGTTCAGAACGGAATGCGATCGCGAGGGTTTTCGAAACAAGTCTTGAATGATGATGAGGCCAGGATCCAGCACTACCACGATTGGTACTCGTGGTTTATGGAATTGTAATTATCTATAGAATTCACATGGAAAGTCATTTCTCCTTTCTGTCTTGGAATTTGGCCCTGCTCAACCGGTCAGCTTACGCTCCGCAGCATTGGGAATTGTGTGATACTGAAGAAGTAGTTCGAGAGCAAGTTATTGAATTATCTCCAGATATTGTTCTCTTTCAGGAGCTTCCGGGTTTGGTTCCTTACGTTGAAACTCACAATATGGTTCATTCAAATCCGCAAAGCCACAGTGGACATCTTGCTATCTTAATTTCTGAACGCTTTTCCGAATTTGAAATAACTCTCACTCCTCTTGAGGGTTTTGGTTTATTGGTGACGTTCATGGAAGTTGGTTTGACTGTGGCAAATGTGCATTTGGCACCTGGCAAGGGAAATAGTGAATTACGCTTGTCGCAATTAGCCGCCGTGATTAACTCTTCCCCTACTGAACATATCGCAATCATTGGGGATACGAATACGAGGGCAAGTGAGATCACGAAAATTAAAGATTCAGGTTTAAAAGTTCCTGACCTACCTGTCCCTACGTGGGATAGCTTCAAAAACCGTTTTCATGTTGATAGCCCTCGTTTCAAAGCATCGTTTACGAGATGCATCACTCATCCTGATGTTAAGATTAGGGATCTACAAATCCTTGAAGGTAAGGTCATCAGGAGTGAAAAAACCTTTTATATAAGTGACCATTTTGCCTTATTTGGACGTATGCAACTATGAACAATGAACCTGACCCAGGCAGCCACGAAAGCATGCAGTCTGAATTAGTAAATGAGTTAAGAAAATTAGTGTCATATGTTAGAACTGCTGACTTTGATGAACGTATTAGTGAAGGGAAACCTCTAACTGACCTAATTCAGCAGATACGAGCAGTTCGAGAGGAACTATCCT
Source organism: bacterium (assembly GCA_002713605.1). Next base: position 24,623 of record PATL01000015.1, on the reverse strand, counting down.
CCTATCAGGTTGACGGGGAGAGAATGCAAGCAGGTTTAAGACCCCAAGAACATTTCTTCCGGCCAAATTCTAGAAAGAGTTACGATTTAAGAGGCTTGCAACCTCATGAATTTTTCCCTTACAGCCCAATCATAGGTCCACTAAACCCAATCGCTCCCCCCTTTCGATTCACGATGGAGAATGAGGTCATGTATGCGACTGGAAGTTTTGACTCTCAGTACTGTGGCCCTCCTGAAGGGGTACATGGAGGGCACGTTGCTGCTCTTATGGATGAATTACTTGGAGTCACCTGTGTTATGTGCGGCCATGGAGGATACACAGGAACATTATCTGTCCGCTATATTTCACCAACTCCATTAGATATTGAATTATCGGGAAAGGCTTGGGTTGAAGCTATCCATGGGCGTAAGGCAGTGATCTTGGGTGAATTACGCGCCGGTGATCGGGTTTGTGCAGAAGCTGAAGGCCTGTTTATCAAACCAAAGGCATAGTTTACGCTCACTTAGTTCGAATTATTGAAATAGTGATTCTTCAAGTAGCGTGTTTATATGGCTTCAAAATCTGGATGGACCTTTAATGATGTTCCTGATCAAACTGGGAAGACGGCGATTATAACTGGTAGCAATTCAGGAATAGGTCTTGAGACGGCTAGGTTTTTTGTGATGCGTGGAGCATCAGTGATCCTCGCTGTAAGGAATTCAATAAAAGGCGCCGAGGCCATGGATCAACTTACATCATCTCTCCCGGGTAGTGAAGTTGAGGTAGCTCACCTTGATTTGGCGGACCTTTCTTCTATTAAAGATTTTGCTAATTGGTTCAAAGGTACTGGGAAACCGTTAGATTATCTGATCAATAATGCAGGGGTAATGGGAATTCCTCGAACGACAACAGTTGATGGTTTTGAATTACAGTTTGGAACTAATCATCTTGGACATTTCGCATTAACAGGTCGATTGATGGAAACATTGTTAGATAATTCAGGTAGCAGAATAGTTAATGTAGCGAGCAATGCTCACAGACAGGGTGTTTTGAATTTCTACGATTTACAGTCAGAGCGACGATACGGAAAGATGCGAGCGTATGCTCAGAGCAAACTTGCGAACCTTGTTTTTACGACTGAACTCGATAGACGATTAAGTCGGGCTTCGCGCGCAGATGTTCTTTCTTTGGCAGCTCATCCAGGTATGGCTGAGTCGAACATTGTTAAATTTCAACCTGAACTCACTGTTCATCGTTACGCAGAAAATATTTGGAGAAAGATAGGCCCTTTTATTTGTCAAACCTCTGCTGATGGCGCAATTCCAACGTTGCGAGCAGCAACAGATCCCGAAGCTGAAGGGAGTGATTACTACGGGCCAAACCATCGGTTGCAAATTCGGGGACCCGCCGTAAAAGTGGAGGCGAAAAAAGCTGCGTATGATGTCCACGATGGTCGTGCTCTCTGGGAGCAGAGTATAGAACTTACAGGAGTTGACTTCTCCGTACTTGACGTGCCCTAGGTTTTCTTTCCGAATGTAGGTCGTTCAATCAAGTCTCGAACGTGACTTGTTTCATTAATGCTTCGAACTGTTCTTAGTCCGTTCGTAGATGCTTGGACTCTGGTAATTCCTGTGTAGTCAGGCTGGATCATGAATGGATTATCTAACTGCCATAGGGTCTGTAGGTAGACTGATGTGACCATACCATGACAGAAGACGACGACTGTTTCTGCTTTGTGGGTGGCAATCAGGTCGTCGAATGCCCCTACAACGCGATCGCGAAACGAGTCATAATCTCCTTCAAAAACTGCTAGGGGGTCGTTTATGTAGGCTTGAATAGGGGCTGAGTCATATGTCATTTCTTCAACAGGTATATATGTTGAGTTGTTGTGGTCAGACTCGCGCAGGTCATCTCGAGATGAGACAGTTATGTTGATCGTTTCAGATAATGGTTCTGCCGTTTCTAATGCTCGACGCATGGAACTTGATACGATCTGGTCAATCTTTTCACCTTTTAGGAAGTTAGCAACTGCTCTGGCTTGCTTTATGCCGAGTTGGGAAAGTGGCGGGGCGGCCGGGCCATCCGAATCATCGTTTTCAACTCTTTCAGGGCGTGCGTGACGAACAATTATTAAATCCATGTAATTTCTTTCTTAGATTAGTGGCTGCAAATGGTCGACGAGGTTCCATCTTACGGCGGCATCAATTGACCCCTGCAAGAATTTTTCGAATCGTTGATGCATTCTGTCTGCCCCTGCACCGTAAGCAGAAACATCCTGAAGATAAGGAACGGCTTGGCAAGATACGGGATATAGGATTCCCCACGCTAGTGCTTCTTCTAGCTCCTCAGCAGACCAGCTAGGTCCTCCACTACTTGAAAGCGTGTCTCGGTAGAGTTTCAAGAAGTCTTCTTCTACGGATAGGGTTTTCTCTGTATGGGATGCAGCGAGCAACCAAGCTAGATCTACACCTGGATGCGAAATCATGGGGCTTTGCCAATCGATGACAATGGGTCCATTTTCATCTATGAGAACGTTATCTAATTCATAGTCCATGTGTGTCAGGGTCCAATCCCTTTTGGCATAGTGATCTAACCATTCAACAGTGTTGAAAACCCATGTTCTCTCGAGAACAGTAAAGAGCTCCCTCGGGTACCGATTCGGTTCTTGAGATGCGAGCGTTTCCCATGATTGTCTTGTTATGTCTATCCCTAGTTCTAAGCTCTCAGCAGTCCAATCAATGAGCCACGGTATTTCTCGTAATCGTTGATCCATCCAGAACTTTCCGTGCATGCTTGCCAAATCAGTTACAAGTTTCTCCATGACATTGATTTCGCATCCCTTTAGAATGTCACCCTTTTCTGCGTGTCCTAAATATTCGAGTAAAAGAAATGCGCGTCCTGTTTCATGATCAAACCTATTTACCCAGCATTTCGGAATTCGCATATCAACTTGATCTACCAGATCTGCGTAGAAGCCAGACTCTCGAACGTAGTATTGCATTACTTGGTTGTATAGCCTGGCAATATCATCATCGAGCGGGCATTTCGCCACGAAAGATTCGGGAAGGTTCGGATCCGAGCCTTCTTCCCATTGAATCGTGAATATCCCGACTTCACCCATTGCACCTGTGAATCCTTCCATCGGGGCATGATTGAACCCGATCATTCCTGAAATATCGTGTCCTGCATCACGGAATTGTTGTTCCAGCCAGTCTGCAGTGACTTGAGATAAAGAAATTGGAATGTCTGTCATTAACTCTCCCATACCTTTGTAGCACACAGGTTATGAATAGCGAATGCAGGTAAGTGTGTTTGGTAAAGGAATTGAATCCTTACAGCAGGGTGTAGAGTTCATTCCCATGGCGCACCGTTTCATCTCTGATTTAAAAGTAAGTGTGTGGGGATTTGTTGCGTTTACCGGAATTTCCTTTGGTGCTGGTGGTCTACTTGTTAAGAAATTAACAAATGATGGCATTGATGCGTTTACTGTGACGTGGGTTCCTTTTCTTTTCGGTGGCCTTATTGCACTGGTCCATGGAATGTTCACGAAAGAGTTACGGTGGTCGTCTGTCCCTGCTGGCATTCTTCTAGGATTTTTTAGTTCGCTAGGCCCATCGTTAATATTCAACGTCGGATTTGATCGCCTTCCTGCAGGGATAAATACGTTACTTATCTCGTTAGGACCTATCTTTACAGCGATTGTTGCTCATTTTGTTTTCGCAGATGAACGGTTTAATTTATTGAAAGCCTTCGGACTCGTAGCTGCCTATGGAGGAGTTACTATCCTCGCTGCCGGATCAATTGATGATGGAGGTAACGTATGGGATATTCTTCTCGTTCTCTTAGGGTCATGTATCGCAGGAGCTGCCGGAGTGCTGACGAGATTTTTGACATTACGTCATAAACCTATGGCATTAATCGCCCCGAACCTGCTGGTCGCAGGTGTAGCGTCTTTTGTTTTAACGATAGGTTTTGATGTAGCATCAAAGCCAGATGATGGATTTGCGTCATGGCATATCCCTATGCTTTTCCTTTTCGGCCTGATCACGTACTTGTCCTTTCTATCAATATTAAAAGCGAATGAAATTGGGACAACGGGCCAAGTTTCAGTAATTGGTTACTTCCTGCCATTATTTGGTGTCGTAGGTGGAGCTATGTTTTTTGACGAAGAACTCAATGCATCAGTTCTTCTAGGCGGTGTACTTATCCTGTTCGCTATGACGGCAATCGCTCGCGGATCTATCCCCTTTCGGAACAAACGTAAAATACCTGATGCCTAACAATCTCTTCCACGCGTTACAAGATGCTGTTAAAGACTCGCAGCAAAAGCGCTTCGTAACATCCCCCTCAGGTCTCTCTTTAAGCTACGGAGACTTCTTTGATTTAGCAGCAAGGTATGCAACTGCCCTGCAGTCGCATGGTATTGAAAAGGGAGATCGGGTTTTAGCCAAAACTGCGAAATCTATTCACTCGTTAGCGCTGTACGTCTCATGCCTCCAGCAAGGGGCGATATTTATTCCCGTCAATCCTTTATGCTCCGAAGAAGAAATGAGTTACCTCATCAACGATGCTGCCCCAGCGATAGTTGTCTTAGATCCCGATAGTTCCGTTGCTACTGATATCGCAACAGAAACTATTGGCCCGTCCGGTACTCTTTCAAAGCTCGCTAGTAAATCACCCCCTTTGACAGAGCACGCTTTATCATCCAGTGAGGATACAGCAGTCATTCTTTATACGAGTGGTACAACTGGGAGACCTAAAGGGGTGATGATTAGCCATCGTGCTTTGATGGCAAATGGGTCTGCGTTAAATCAACTTTGGGGTTTCTCACAGTCAGATATTCTTTTACACACCCTTCCTCTGTTCCACGTTCACGGTTTATTTGTGGCTATGCATTGTGCAATGTTTAGCGCTGCAGAAGTTATTTTTCTTGAAAAGTTCTCCGTTTCTGAGACTATTGAAAATTTAGCTATAGCAACTGTTTTTATGGGAGTGCCGACCTATTACTCCCGCTTATTATCTAGAGGTGATTTCACGAAAGATATTTGCTCTGGCATGCGTTTATTTACCTCTGGTTCTGCACCAATGACCGAGCAAACGCACCATGCTTTTCACGGCAGAACTGGTCACAAGATTCTTGAGCGCTATGGAATGACAGAAGCTGGGATAATCTCGTCTAACCCCTTACATGGTGATCGGATTCCTGGCTCTGTGGGGTTTGCTTTACCGGGAGTTCAAATGCGCGTCTCAAATGAAGAGAGAGAATGTAATCCGGGCGAAGTAGGTATTGTCGAAGTTGCTGGGGATCACCTCTTTAACGGTTATTGGCGGAAACCAAAGGAAACAGCTGAAGTGTTTCGTAACGATGGGTTCTTAGTTACAGGTGATGTTGGAGTAATGGATGAAGATGGCAGGCTTCGTCTAAAAGGAAGAAATACAGATTTGATTATTAGCGGAGGTGAGAACATTTATCCTAAAGAGATTGAACTGCACCTTGATGATGTTGAGTGTGTAGTTGAGTCGGCGGTAATCGGAATCTCAGACGATGATTTAGGAGAGAGGATTGTTGCTGTTATAGTCGCCCGAGGAATCTTTTCAGAACAAAAAGTCAAAGAAGTATTAGAGAATAAAGTTGCGGATTTTAAATTCCCCAAGGAGTTCATTATCGTTGAGGAGCTTCCTCGGAATTCCATGGGGAAAATTCAGAAGAGTAAACTTCGAGACGCCTACAATGAGCAGGCTCCATATGAGGGAGAGAGTCGGAACAGATGAGCGAATTATCCCAGAACCTATCCCGCCCGAAATTGTCTGATGCTATTTCTGCGTTGCGGATACGAGATTTTCGACGATTCTGGTTTGCGGGCTTAGCATCCAATAGTGGTGGTTGGCTGCAAGGGATAGCGTCTCCTTTCATTATGTATGAAATGACTGAGTCCGGCGCATGGGTAGGTGCTTCGGTGTTTGCATTAATGATTCCTATGGCAATCGTCGGCCCCTTTGCAGGCCCCATGGCAGATCGACTCTCAAGACGAAAGATTTTATTGGTGTGCGAAGTGCTTTTAGCCACTATTGCGGTATCAAATGCAGTTCTGTGGTGGATAGGTATCCGTGAACCATTAGTTTATGTTGCTGTGAATGTGATCTATGGAATTGGTAATGGCTATGCATTGCCGGCTTGGCAGGCGTACGTAGCTGATTTAGTTCCTCGTGAGTTCCTGATGAATGCAATCACTTTAAACTCGACCCAGTTCAATGCAGCAAGAGCTATAGGTCCGAGCATAGGAGGGGTTATCCTTGCTGTTCTTGGTCCAGCTTGGGCTTTCCTTGGAAACGGGATTTCTTTCATAGTTGTCTTTTGTACTTTGCTTACACTCCCTCGGACTCCGCCAAGTCCGCTTGCTGATCGCACTGATTCCCAGTTGAGCCAATTTGCTAAGGGTTGGGCATACGCAAAGACGCAACCCACGATCATGACTGGATATCTGGCAGCGACATTTGTGGCTGTTTTAGGTGGGCCGTTAGTTCAGGTACACCTCATTCTTTTTATTGAGAACGTCTTTGATGCAAGTGAATTTCGTTTTGGTCTCTTAATGTCAATGTATGGGATTGGAGCAGTTGTTATTGCCCCATGGCTAGCTGCTTTTGGTTCACGAATAAAGCGGTCACACCTTCTAGTCGGTTCACTATTTGGCTATGGCTGTGGCGAGATTCTTCTTGCCTCAACCTCGTTCTATTGGGCTGGTATCGCTGGGATATTCATTGTGGGTTGCGCTCATTTAGTGATGGCTACAACTACCAATACCACTCTTCAACTACGTGTTCCAGAACCTGTGCGTGGGAGAGTCATGGCAATGTACTTAATGGTTTTCACAATTGGAGCGCCATTAGGGTCCATTATCCAAGGACCTCTTGCAGATAAGTTCGGCCCGCAAGCTGTTGTTCTCGTCATGGGTTTTTGTTTCTTAATCGCAGCATTAATTCTGAGGGTTTCAGGAAAGTCAGAAACCTATAATTTTAAAAATTAAACGGTATGTATTAAGAGTGAAATTGATGCCTAGGCTCTATCAGCTCTGGATGTAAGTCGGTTAGGCTTTTCGCTCCTAATAGCGCCATTGTTTGATGCATTCCCTGCTTGAGAAAATTAAGCACCCAATCAATACCTTTTTCTCCAGCGGTACCTAAACCGTAAAGAAATGGCCGACCGATCATGCACGCATCAGCTCCTAGTGCGATTGCCTTAACAATGTCACTTCCTCTTCTGATACCACCGTCGCAAAAAATTTCAACTTCACCACCCAATTCATCAGATACCGGTTTAACTAAATCAATTGGGTTTGGTGCATCATCTAATTGTCTACCCCCATGGTTTGATAATGCTATTGCATCAACACCATGCTGAACAGACAATTTGGCATCTTCGATTGTTTGGATTCCCTTCAGAACAATTTTTCGATCCCAATGTTGCTTGAACCACTCAATATCATCCCATGAGAGAGATTGATCAAACTGTGCGTTGACGTGGTCTGCTAGGGAAACAGCAGTGCTTCCATCATCTGTTGATTTTCCTACAACGTTTGCGAATCTTATTGGTTCATTAGTTACGAAGTCCCAAGTCCATCCTGGATTTCTGACTCCGTCAACGATAGTACTGATCCCGAGTTGTGGAGGGAGAGTAAACCCTCTTCTGACATCGCGTTCTCTTCGGCCGAGAACTGCTGTATCAACAGTGATGACGATTGCTTCATAATTAGCTTCTTTTGCTCTCTCTAAAAGATCTTTCAATAAACCTCTGTCTTTCCAAACATAGACTTGAAACCAGTTTCTGGGAGTAAGATTTTGCGCTTCACTCAACTGTTTCGTTGTCTCGTGTATTTCTTCGATTGATCTCGTCGCCATTGTAGATAATGAGAATGGTATTTCTGCCCTTGCAGCAGATCTACTTACCGCTAATTCCCCGTCAGAGTGTGCGATCCGAGTAAAGCCTGTGGGTGCGCATATCAGTGGAAACGGCGTTGCTGTTCCAAGTATTTTGGATGAACTATCAATGTTTGATACATCACGCAGTACTCTGGGTTTAAATCTGTAGTTAGAAAATGCTGAGACATTATCGCGTAACGTTCTTTCATCTTCTGCTGCCCCATCTATATAGTCAAAGACCCCTCCTGGTAGCCGCCGCTGTGCGATAGTTCTTAGATCGGAAATGTTCGCCGCTTTATTTAGTCGACGTTGTGCAGGGTTCTTTTCAAACCGTTTAAACCTAAGCACATCCTTGAGAGATCTGAACATAAATGAACCTTACCGTTTACTTCAATGAATTTGTGAATCGGATGTGTGGAAGAATTTTCAGATTGCTTTGATGCCGTTATGATGTTTTTAGTGAAGGGGGTAGACATGCCACAGAATATAGGAAATTTCCTGACTAATAGAGCCCGTAGAGACAGTGGGTTGGAAGCGGTATATGAACCTGCTAGCGAGACCCGACTGTCGTATCGAGAACTTAATGATCGATCAAATCAAGTCGCTCATTCTCTTGTCGACTCAGGAGTCTCACATGGAGATCGTGTTGGGCTTCTCTTGATGAACGGAAAAGAATTCATTGAGTCCTTCTTTGCGGTTGCAAAGATCGGAGGTGTAAATGTTCCATTAAATTGGCGGCTAGTTGCTGATGAACTTGAATTTATCCTTCATGATGCCGGAGTTACGGTTCTTCTTTTCAGTGAAGATTTTTCTGAGGTAGTAACTGAACTTCGAAGCCGTGGCGATAAGACAGATATTACGACCTTTATCCAAGTAGATGGTGAAACAATCGAAGGTGCTATTGATTACAACGACTGGATGTCATCTTCGAGTGCTGCTGAACCCGAGGCATCTGGAGGTGACGATGACCTTGTTTTCATCATGTACACGTCCGGTACTACTGGTTTGCCTAAGGGGGTAATGCATAGTCACAACACGGTTTTGTGGGCGAACATTACAAATGCGACAACTGCAGATATGCAGCACTTTGACAGGTTCCTGAATGCTTTACCTTTATTCCACGTTGGTGCACTCACTCCTGTTATTACATCTGTCTTTGTTGGTGGCTCAATTACTCTAATGAAGGCATTTGATCCTGCTGCGTCTTGGGATTTGATAAGGGATGAAAGAATCAATACAACCTTGATGGTTCCAGTTATGCTCCAATTCATGTTGCTGACATTTGATGCCGATAATCACGACCATTCAACATTGCGGAATGTTATTAGTGGTGCTGCTCCAGTTCCCGTATCTTTAATTGAGACCTATACGAATATGGGAATTGAAATTCATCAAGTTTACGGTTTAACCGAAACCTGTGGACCTGCTTGCATTATTTCTTCAGAAGATGCGGTTACACGGGCGGGATCGACAGGAAAGGCGTTTACTTTTACTGAAGTACGTGTCGTAGATGATCAAGGCAACGAGTGCCCCCATGGTGAAGCTGGAGAAGTCGAGGTGAAAGGTCCCCATATAATGGTTGGTTATTGGAACAGGCCTGAGGCGAATGCAGAAACTCTCGTTGATGGGTGGCTCAAAACAGGAGATGTAGCAACGATGGACGAGGATGGTTTCGTGACGATCGTCGACCGAGTGAAAGATATGTTGATTTCTGGTGGAGAAAATGTTTATCCAGCTGAAATTGAAAATGTGTTACTGGCTCATGAAAAAATCAACGACGCTGGAGTTATTGGAATTCCGTCTCAGAAGTGGGGTGAATCACCGCTAGCTGTGATCGTTCGTGCAGATGACTCACTTACAGCAGATGACGTGATCAGCCACTGTGAAGGGAAGTTAGCTCCATTTAAGACGGTGAAGGCTGTTGAGTTTATTGATGTGATTCCTCGTAATGCAAGCGGGAAGATTCTCAAACGAGAGCTCCGAGAGCTATACAGCTACGACGCTGAGGAATAATCTACATACTGAGCAGGCCTTCAGCTTTTTGCATGAAGCGCGGTAGGCCATCAGCAATGGTTGCCATGCGTTCGTCTGTGCTATCTCCAACTTTCCACCGATAATGCAGTTGCTGGAGCACAGTTGCTGTTTTCCATTGTGCAAATGCCTCATACCAATGAATATTTGATAGGTCTAGTGAAGATTTCTCTGCATAGTATTCTGTCATTTGTGACCTGCTTGGCAGACCCATTTGATTAAGCCCGGAATGACCTCCTCTGACAACGTCAGGATCATCGTCGGGATCAGGCCAATAATTTAGTAGCGTTCCAAAATCAATGAGGGGGTCCCCCAGTGTCGTCATATCCCAGTCAAATATTGCGTGCACTTCATCTGGGTTATCTGCTTCGAACATGCAATTGTCAAGTTTGAGGTCGTTATGCACGAACGCTACTCGTTGAGGTTCTGGTAAATCAGATATCAAGGCACCGTATACGTCATTCATTCCATGGTGGTATCTTTCATCAGAAACTAGATCCCATCTTTTTTTCCATCCCTCAACTTGTCGCAGTACAAAGCCATCCGGCTTCCCTAAGGTTTCCAGCTCTATATCAGTTGGGTTTAATGCATGAAATTCGGCAATTGCTGCGGCTAATGCACAACCAATTCGGTTCCCTAAACGGTCATGATGCCTCATTGAACGAGGAATAATTCCACGTATTACTTCACCGACGCGGCGTTCCATAACAAACATTTCGGCACCAGCAACGGTCTCATCATCGCAGAATAGATATGCGCGAGGCGCCTTTGGAAATATCTCCCAAAGTTTTGATAGGACTCTATATTCTCTTGCCATATCATGAGCTCCGGGGGCTAAATTCCCAAATGGAGGTCGTCTCAAAACAAGTTCAGTTGACCCAAATGAAACTAGGTATGTTAGGTTCGCTGCACCATTGGGAAATTGGTGGACATCAAATTTTCCAGTGGTATCTATCTCTTGCGGTAGAGAGTCCCGAAGAAATGATTCAACTGTTTCCCAATCTAAATCTTCGCCAGCTCGCACAACTGCTGTCTCAGGTTCAGGCTCATCGCTAAATGGATCTACATCTTCATGTTTCCACACAGACTGATCGTAGATGGTGACAACGGTTTTTGCGAACTATCGTAGAAGCTAGAAAGGGAAGAATTTGACGGAGAAGCCTGAACCACAAATACGACAAGTTAAATTAAGAGACCTGACCTTTGGTAACCCCTTCACAAGTGAATTACAAGGGGATCAAGAGCTTACTAATACTCGCCGTCAAGTTCATGATGCATACTATTCAAGAGTTTTTCCCACTCCAACAGCTGATCCGAAAACCCTTGTCGTATCCGAAGAAGTTCGTTTATTGCTTGGCATATCGAACGATGTTGCAGACTCTACTGAATTTGCAGAAATCTTTTCTGGAAATGCGATTACTTCGGATATGGATCCACACGCAATGTGCTACGGGGGACATCAATTTGGGAATTGGGCTGGACAACTCGGTGATGGAAGAGCAATCAATTTAGGGCAAGTTACAGGAATAGATTCAAACAGTTACATGCTTCAGTTGAAGGGAGCTGGGCCTACACCGTATTCTCGAAGTGGTGATGGAAGGGCAGTCCTTCGGTCTTCCATCAGAGAGTATTTATGCAGTGAGGCTATGCACCACCTCCACGTCCCTACCACGCGTGCGCTTAGCCTTTGTAGTACCGGAGACAACGTCGTTCGAGATATGTTTTACGATGGAAACCTCGCTGAAGAAATCGGTGCGGTTGTGTGTCGTGTAGCTGAATCATTTATTAGATTTGGGAACTTTGAAATCTTTTCTGCTCGTGAAGATATTGATGGATTAAGGACTTTGCTTGACTTCACAATCAAACATCACTTTCCTGAAATCAGTGATAATTCACCTGAAAAATATGTCAATTTTTTCAGAGAAGTCGTTTCCTCTACAGCTGTGCTAATGGCTCATTGGCAACGTGTTGGTTTCGTACACGGGGTTATGAATACAGACAATATGTCAATACATGGACTTACTATTGATTATGGACCGTACGGATGGATCGATGATTTCGATCCGGATTGGACGCCTAATACCACTGACCGGCACCAACGCCGATACCGATTTCGCAATCAACCCGCTGTGGGTCATTGGAACTTAGCTCAGTTAGCTAATGCTATTTATCCGGTAGTGGGCGATGTTAAGCCGTTACAAGAAGCTTTAGACGAGTATGAAGAAATCTTTTCACGAAATTGGGCGGATATGGTAGCTGCCAAGTTGGGATTGGTTGAACATAGTTCGGATCTATCACAACGAGTAATTACAGATTTATTTTCCATTCTCGAAACAGGAGAAATAGACATGACTATTTTTTTCCGCTCCTTATCTTCTATAACGGTGGGTTCTAGCATCAGTTTTGATGAAATATCCACTCTTCTTAAGAGCGCCTACTACGAACCTGCATCTAAGCCTGAACTACATTGGGAGTCTCTTCGCATCTGGATCGAAAATTATTGTGATGCACTACGTAATCAGGGTGTTTCTGATGGACAACGAAGAGAACAAATGAATCAAGTTAATCCAAAGTATGTGCTGAGAAATTATTTGGCTCAACTAGCGATAGATTCTGCGGAGCAGGGTGACCTCAACATGCTTTATGATCTCCAAACAATGCTCAAGAACCCTTATGACGACCAGCCAGAATTTGATAAATGGTTTATGAAGCGTCCTGATTGGGCAAAAGATCGAGCCGGGTGTTCAATGCTCAGTTGCAGTAGCTAATTACAGTTGGTTGGGGTTAGGTTCCTTTGGGAGGCCGAGTAGCCGCTCACCAATAATATTCTTTTGTATTTGTGAAGTCCCTCCTGCTATCTTCGCCCCCGGTGCCGAAAGGAGGCTGTCAGATCCAGCCCCAGATAATAGAGCTTCAATTTCAGCAATATCTGCTCGTAAGTTAGCGATATCAAACATTAATTCTGTGATCCCTAGCTTGTTCAAAGAAGACGAAACCGATGCGGCCGGGCCCTGACGTTGACCTAAGTAATGATAGCTTTTGCCTTTGATGAGCAATTGAACAAGTTGTTGACGTTTGTCGTGAGATAGTTCTTTATTCGCTAGTGATTGAAGATTATCTAGTCTTCGTTGCATGGTTATTGCTCCTGCCCCTATTGAGCCTCTTTCCTTTGTCAAGATATCCATGCCGACGTGCCAGCCTCCATTTAGCGGACCAAGAAGTGCGCTTTGAGGGAGCGAAACATCGGTGAAGAATACTTCATCAAATTCTGCTTGACCTGTCATTTGGCGCAAAGGCCGTGTTTCTATTCCATCGCTATGCATATCAATTAGGAAGAAACTAATACCGCGATGCTTTGGTAAGTTAGGGTCTGTTCGGGCCATAAGTATTCCCCAATTGCTGTAACGGCCTCCGCTGCACCAAACCTTTTGCCCATTCACTACCCATCCATCGCCATCTGGTTCAGCGGTAGTGCGAAGTGATCCTAAATCTGATCCGGATTCAGGTTCGGAAAAGAGCTGACACCAAAGTTGTGTGGCATCAATAATTGATTGAAGATGGATATCCTTCTGGTGATCCGTTCCATAAATTTGTACGCCTTGTCCTGCGAGAACAACACCAACCATATTTACGTATGGTGGAACATCGGCTCGAGCGCATTCTTCAAGCCAAATAGATTGGTGCTCAGGTGTAAGCCCTAATCCACCGTATTCTTCAGGCCAGTGAACTCCTGCCCATCCTTCATGAAATAATCTTCTCTGCCAATCAACACCTTTCTTTTCTAACGTTGGTGGCAAGATGGCTCCGTAGTTCGGAGGTGCAACTTCAAGATTATTTTGTAGCCAGTCTCTGGCATTGTGTTTAAATTCAATCAATGAGATCATGATGTGACGTTAGTTGAAAGTTATGCGGAAAAGTAACTCAGCAGAAATTCTTCTATTGTTACAGAAGGGATAAAGGAGCGTAAATGGAGATTGTTGCTGGGATCAATCCTAGAACGCGATTATGTGATGTTAAAGACTACGCTCGACGGGTCGAGTCTTTGGGTTTTGATACTTTACATATTCCTGAAATGGTTCATGACCCATATGTCGTGTCATCTCTTGCTTTAGCAGCAACGTCTACGTTACATGTCCGTACAGGAGTTGCTCTAGCTTTTGTTAGAAGCCCCATGGTTTCCGCCCTTTCTGCTTGGGATCTTGCTCAGTTATCTGAGGGCCGCTTTGACCTGGGTTTAGGTACTCAGATCCGGAAAAATATTGAAGAACGATACGGAATGCCCTTTGATAANCCTGTGAACAGGTTGAGTGAATACATTGGCGCTGTAAAGGCATGNTTTGATTCTTTTGNGCAGAGGGAGTGTGTTCCCTTTNANGGCGAATTTTATAATTTGTCTCGCTTACAGGATGAATTTATTCCTGAGTCTTTAGGTGACGTCCGNGTTCCTGAAATTTGGTTGGGAGCGGTGGGNCCGAAATTGAGTGNANTGGCTGCTGAACNNTGTGATGGTTTAATCACACATCCAACTAATTCGCATTCTCTACATCTGANAGAAAATGTTATTCCTTTGATTGATTCNANTTTAGGCGCAAACCAGAANAGAANNTTTNCNGTGATCGCTGCGCCGTTGACGGTGGTGACAGACGATNCNGAGGAGCGTGAGAAACTTATTGNGGAGAAGAAGNNAATGCTTGCTTTCTTGTATTCAACTCCTGCTTATGCGCCGACTCTGGACCTTTTGGGCTTTAGGGATTTAGGTGTGGACCTTAGGAAACGTTTTTCGGCTGGTGAAGGCGAGGATAACTACCGGTTGATACCTGATGAGTTGTTTCATCAGGTTGTTATTACTTGTTCATTTGATGGTTTGGCGGATGAGGTGCATGAACGCTTCGGTGGCCTCGTTAGCGGGGTTACTTTGCGCCCACCTATGGACACGTCATGTGATGATGCTTTTAGATCGTCTATTAATGCCATTAAGGAAAATTAATTATTTCCATTCGCTGTTANGAAATGATTTCCTTTAGCTTTTCAACGATTTTCATTTGTTCTNCAGGCGGCCCAATCGGCCCTATGTTTAGGTAGGTAACACCTGCTTCGGCAAATTGAGCTATTTTCTCTTTGATGTAGCCTTCAGGGCCGACGAGATTCATGCCTTCAAGCAGTTCAAGAGGAACTGCTGCTTCAGCTTCCTTCTTCTTCCCTGATAAGTAAAGGTCTTGGATTTGAAGAGCCTCTTGTTCGAAACCGTATCGCTGGACTAATGAATTGTAGAAGTTCCTTCCTCGCGCCCCCATACCTCCTACATAAAGAGCGGTATTTGGTCGTCCGAAATCAAGATACTGTTTGACATCGTCACCAATCGCCACCATTCCTCCGGCAACGATATCGAGTGGGGGGAGATCACTACTTCGTTTGTTGAGTCCTATTTNCAGAGCATCACCAAATGCTAGATCTGCTTTGTCAGGCATGAATAGTGTCGGAAGCCAGCCTTCAGCTAATTCAGCTGTGAGTTCAACATTTTTCGGGCCGAGTGAGGCTATGTGGATAGGAATGTTTGGGCGCAGCGGGTGGGTGATAATTTTTAAAGGCTTACCTAATCCAGTTCCTTGGTCTTCCGGAAGAGGTAGCGTGTAGTACTTTCCGTCATATGTTAGCTTTTCTTCTCGCTCCCATACTTTTCTACATATCTCTATTGCCTCTCTGGTGTGGCCCAGTGGGGCNTTGTATGGAATTCCATGAAAACCTTCTATGACCTGTGGACCGGAAGCCCCAAGACCGAGAACAAAACGACCATTTGATATTTCATCCATCCCTACAGCGGTCATTGCTAATAGGGTTGGCGTCCGACTATAAATCGGAAGGATTCCTGATCCTATTTGCACAGTGTCTGTTTTTGCCGCTAGATATCCCATGGCNGAAACTGCATCAGCCGCATATGCCTCGGGCACATAGATTAGATCAAGTCCTNCTTTTTCAAGTTGGACTACTCGATCAACTGCCTCCGAAAATCTATTTGAGTATGGAAGCAACATTGCTAGTTTCATGTTTTCTCCTTTAGGTGACGAATTCTTCCTTCTATGTCCCTGACCAATTAGGTGAACGCTTTTCAGCAAAAGATGCTGGACCTTCCTTTGCATCGTTTGAAGTGAAGACTTTTACCATGTGCGGTTTTTGAAGATCCCAGAATTCCTCTTCCGTTATTCCTTGCTGCGCTTGTATTAACGCCTTTGAGGCTGCAACCGCTAGTGGCGCATTCTCCGCTATCTGTTCCGCCAATTCCAAAGCAGCATCAACAGTCCCCCCATTATCTGTGACTCGTGAGACTAATCCATAGCTTTTCGCTTCGCCAGATGTTATTGGTTGACCAGTTAATGCCATCTCCATCGCTACTGAGTAAGGTAACCTTCGCGGTAAACGAAGCAATGCACCTCCAGCTGCGAATAAACCAACTTTAACTTCTCTAATTCCTATTTTTGCATCTTCAGCCGCAACCAGTAAATCGCAAGTGAGTGCCACCTCAAGACCGCCTGCTAATGCAAATCCTTCAATCGCTGCAATCAGTGGTTTCTTTGCTCCCGTTTCAAGAAACTGGTCGAATCCCTTTGGCGGTCCGCCTGCTGCGAAAGCTTTAAGGTCCATTCCTGAGCAAAATCCTCGCCCGTTTCCGGTCAATACGCCTGCAGTTAGTCCATCATTCGAGTCAAGTTCCTCAACTGCTGAAAGAAGGCCTTGCGCAAGATCCGTGTTGATTGCATTCATGGCTTCAGGACGGTTAAGTGTAATCAAGAGGACTCTACCTCTCGTTTCTGTTAGTACTGCGCTATTTTCTGTCATTCTTACTCCCTACTTTGGTGGAAGGCGAACACCGCCATCTACTCTGATTGTTTCACCGTTCATGTAATCATTTGTTATGCATTCAGTCACCATTGATGCGAGTTCGGTTGCGTAACCAAGTCTCTTTGGGAAAAGAACACTTTGCCCAAGATGTGCTTTAAATTGATCTGAAGCTTCTCCCTCTCCGTAGATAGGGGTATCAATGAGTCCGGGTGCAATCGTATTTATCCTGATCCCAAGCGGTACAAGATCACGTGCTATCGGAAGCGTCATTCCTACGACGCCACCTTTGGAAGCTGAATATGCGTTTTGCCCTGTTTGCCCATCAAAAGCCGCAACTGAAGCCATGTTTACTATGGCTCCTCGCTGTCCATCACTATCAATTGGCTCAGTTTTAGCCATTGAAGCTGCTCCGAGTCGGATGCAATTGAAAGTACCTATGAGATTTACGCGAATCACGAACTCAAATTGCGCTAGCGGCATAGGATCTCCATTCCGATCTACGGTTCGAGAAGCGCTTCCAATTCCTGCACCATTCACTAGCGCTCGTAAAGGCCCCATTTCCGTAGCGGCGTCCATTGCAGCTTGTACTTGTTCCTCGTCAGCTACATCAGCTTTTACATATAAGCCCCCTAGCTCATTCGCGACTGCTTCTCCCTTTTCGTCCTGCAAGTCAACGATGACGCATCGTGCTCCCAGTCCGGCTAAGTTTCTTGCGCTTGCTTCTCCTATTCCCGATGCTCCACCGGTAATGACAGCTGACGCTCCTGTTAAATCCATTTATTATTCTCCTTTATTTACTTTAAATTTTTTTCTCGTTCTCGCTGAAGGTTATCCGTTATGAGATCCAAGACATCGGTAACCGAGGAGCGTTCGCTTTCTTTGGCGACATATGGATAGCATTCTCTGACCTTTCGATGCCTTTGGTCTATTTCAGCAGCTAACTCTTTACCTTTATCCGTTAGCGCGACTAACCATACTCGCTTATCCAAGGGATCGACTTGGCGTTCCACAAGTCCTCTTCTTTCTAAGTCGTCAACAAGTGTTCCTGCGGAAGCTCTTCCCATTTGTAAGGACGCTCCCAATTTGGTTTGTGAAAGTGCGCCGTGCTCAACGATTAATGCCAGCATCGCTACTCCTGAGAGATTTAAATTAAAATCCCTAAAGACTTCGTCAAAAGATCGCCTTATCTCACGAGCTGCCCTCATAATGCTCCACTCAATCGGGGCCCAGGGCGGAGCAGTTAGTTTAGGGGGAGTATCAGACATGATCGTATTTACAGTCGCTTTATTAGCGTACCGGTTCCTAGACCTCCACCGCAGCACATCGTCACAATTGCATGCTCTTTATCGGATCGGTGAAGTTCATGGACTGCTTTCGTTAGAAGTATTGCCCCTGTTCCGCCTAAAGGGTGGCCAATAGCGATTGCTCCACCATTTGGATTTACTGTTGCCATATCAGGGTTAAGTTCTTTCTCCCATGCAAGTACAACGGAAGCGAATGCTTCATTTATTTCTACGACATCTATGTCGCTCATTTGGAGTCCGTTATCTGCAAGTAATTTCTGCGTTGCATATATGGGTCCCGTGAGCATTAGAACTGGGTCCGAACCTACGAGACATGAGTCAACAATTGTAGCCATTGGCTTAACACCGAGTTCGTCGGCTTTTTCTCTTGTCATGAGAAGCACAGCGCCTGCCCCATCTGAAATTTGAGAGGAAGTTCCAGCTGTGTGTACACCGTCAGGCATATTTGTCCGAAGTCCAGCTAATGCTTCAAGGCTTGTATCTCTGAGGCCTTCATCACGAGAAACTGTGTGTGTAGAATCGGCAGATTGTCCATCTTCGCTAATATCGGGTGCATCTATTGGAAGAATTTGTGAACCAAATCGGTCTTCCTCCCATGCTTGTATGGCTCTGTCCTGTGAAAGTTTTCCGAATGCATCGAGTTCTTCTCTACTTATCCCCCATTGCTTAGCAATGCGTTCTGCACCTTCAAATTGTGAGGTGAGTTCATATTTTTCCCAGTACCCTCTGTTAACTGGCTTACCAACCTCAGCTTCTCCTCTGGGGACTGTAGCCCCCATAGGAACGCCACTCATTAACTCAACGCCGCAACCAACAGCTACGTCTACGACTCCGCCTGCTACAAGAGCATATGCAAGATTTGTAGCTTGTTGAGAGGATCCGCATTGTGCATCAACCGTGGTAGCGGCTACTTCAAGTGGCAAACCTGAGGTGAGCCATGCATTACGGGTTACGTTCATNGTCTGCATGCCAACCTGACCAACACAGCCCCCAACGACCTGCCCCACCTCTGAGGGATCGACTCCGCTTCGTGTGAACAGTTCTGATTGGACTGCACCAAGCAAATCAATTGAGTGCATAGTGGATAATCCACCATTTCTTTTACCTAGAGGAGTTCTGACGGCTTCAACAATTACTACTTCTCGCATATACGGTTCCTTGCTATGAAAGTTGACACACCATTTGGCGTGGTACGGCATTTCGTAGCCATACTATATTTATAGACATTACTCATGCTAATGACCATTAGGTGTTTTCGCCAAATGCGAGCCAGCGACGACGATTGGAGAAATTCGTGTCAATAAGCGATCAAGAACTTCAAGAAAGAACCGAAACGCTAATTGAGGAGGTTGACCCAAACGCAGTTGATCAATTTACCTTTCGCGGCGCCCAATTTGATGCTGGGTTAGCTCTAGTTCATTTCCCTGAAGGAAAAGGTGGGCTAGGACTCAGTAGAGGAAAGCAAGCTGTTGTTGATGAGGTCCTTCGTGAAGCCAAAGTTCCCTACCATGACCTTCTTGTGAATCCAATAGGTATTGGAATGGGAGCTGCGGTTGTCCTTAACCATGGAACTGAGGAAATGCACCAAAAACATCTGAAGAAGATTTTTACCGGCGAAGATATTTGGTGTCAGCTCTTTTCTGAACCAACGCACGGTTCGGATGTTGCCGGTATACCTAGTAAAGCTATTCGCGACGGAGATGAGTGGATAGTCAATGGCCAAAAGGTCTGGACAACTCTTGCTCATCATTCAAATTTCGGCATGTTACTCACGAGAACGAATCCCGATGCTCCGAAACACAAAGGTTTGTCGTATTTTATTCTTGATATGCATGCTCCTGGTGTTGAAGTACGGCCTCTTTATCAGATAACTGGAGAGGCGGAATTCAATGAAGTTTTCTTAACTGATGTCCGTGTTCCCGACAATCAGAGGCTAGGTGACGAGGGAGATGGATGGCGCGTAGCTATCACTACATTGATGAATGAACGAGTTGCTCTTGGTGGTGGTAGTGGCGGAAAGGGCGGCGGCCCAATTCGTAGCTTGATGAACCTTTGGAATACCAAGAAGGATGACCTCTCAGAGATTGAAAAGAGAGTGATGCGTGATCGAGTGGCGGACCTCTGGGGTAAAGCAGAAATCCTGAGATTAACGAACCAAAGAGCTAAAGTCATGGCTAAAAGCGGTGATGCTGGCCCTGGCGGTTCAATAGGAAAGCTATTCAGCGCAGAATTAAATCAGAAGATCTTTGAACTGTGCATTGAACTTGAGGGAGCAGATGGTATGTTGCACGCCAACGGATATCCAATGATCCGAAGCGAAGAAGCCTACAATTCAGGATCTATCAGTGGTCAATTCTTACGCTCTCGAGCCAACACNATTGAGGGTGGCACCAGTGAAATTATGCGAAATATACTCGGCGAAAGAGTTTTAGGACTTCCGGGAGACGTTCGCGTAGATAAAGATGTTCCGTGGAGTGACATTCCGAGATAGTTCACACTTCCAGTACAGTAATTACTCCAGTATCACCATCGACTTTAATGCGCGCGCCGTCTGGGATTCGTCGCGTGGCGTCTGTAGCAGAGACTACACATGGAATTCCCAGTTCTCTACTAACAATTATCGCATGCGAAAGCGGAGCTCCCACGTCTACGACAACTGCTGCTGCCGGAACGAATAGAGGTGTCCAGGATGGATCAGTCAGGGGTGCCACGAGGATATCTCCTGGTTGCAATGATGTTGGATCATTACTATCGAGGATGACTCGGGCGGTTCCTTCAGCTGAGCCTGTGCAACCTGGCATTCCTTGAAGCGCTTCACCTTCTACTAGTACATCTTCCGAAACTGCGTCTCGCCTTCGCCACGTATCAGGATGCTCAGCTTGCCCATCAAATAAGAACTGCGCTTCNCGTTCAAGTAATTTATAATACTCTTCACGCCTCGATCGAATGGTCTCCAACATGGAAGTGGGTTCCTGGAATAATCCTTCGTATTCCTCTTCAGTCACGAAGCCAAAGTCTTCTATCTCATCAAATCCATTTTCTTTTACCATGCGTTCNCCGATCGCTCGCATAATCATTCGCATTTCGTGAATAAGCCGAATGTTATTCGTTTTTGTTCGTTCTCGTGCCGGTAACCATGCGGCAGATGCGGCAATTCCAACTGCTAGTTCTCCATGCACTTCTGGGTCAGCCTCCACCATTAAAAGAAGCTCTGTAGCTGCTTGCTCACGTTGTGAAGCCCGCTCAGCATTTTGAGTTTTCGGAGCAAGTTCATCTCCAGCTAAGCGCATTCTATCAATCGCATTAAGCGCTAATTCAGGTCGTGTTTCCCAAGAAGGCGAACGCGCCTCCCATTCATTTGGTCCTCGCGATCCGTATTCATACACGAAGTGTTCAAACGCATTTAAGAATTCAGCAACCTCCGGTGAATCGCTTTGTGCCAACCGGTCAATCAAACCTGTGATACCCGCTTCAAACTCGGTGGTTAAGTGTTTGTTATTGCGCACGAGTCGACCCATATCCCACATAGCATGAGATGGTTCAGCAGAATCGACCTCCCCAAAGCCAGCGATAATAGGTAAGAGCAAGTCAGGGCGACCTACTGCATTTGCAACGCCCGAAATGATTCCAACTGGGACTGTTGCCATATATGTCGTAAAGATGTGTTGGCTGAAATATTTTCGATGAAGTTTCAGTAGTTCAAGGTATTGGTCGAATAATTCTTCGTTTGAGTACTTTGAGAAACTAGGTCGATCATCTCGAAGTTTTTTAGTAGCGCTTTTGCTTTCTGTTAGTTCTTCAAGGTCTTCCAATTTTGTGTGGCTGAGAGCCCATTGGAAAGTTTCACCTATTTTCTGAGTTTTCGCGAGGTCTTCATCTCCAGAGCGTTTTTGATAAGGAGGCACTCCAGGCATAGCACCGAAGAATTGTTCATCCATATCTTCCCATGACAGCCCTGGCGCGCGAACACCAAATAGTCGAATAAGAGATGCGTTAAGGTAGCAATACCCACCGACGACTCCAAGTTGGGCGAACGTATCTTGCGGAAACTCTTCATGTGTGAATGCTCCCATACGTTCCCACGCATCCCTCCAACCAAGCTCAGCTTGATATAGGCCAGTACTGCTCGTTAAGGGTGTTACGGGGTCGGGGAATACTTCTCCGACATTCGCCCGCGTATATAACGTGTATTGTTCTGAAAGATCAGAATCTGTTACGTAGTATCGTTCAGTCATTTCTACCTCACTTTGTTCAAACCATACGAGAGTTTCAGTGTCTGGAAAAGTTGGCTTTTATATTTGTAACAATGCTCTCGTATCTTGCATTGCAAGGTTGTGGTCGTGGACGTCGATTGCATGTAGACCTGCATCTCGGGCTCCTTGAGCCATTGCAGGAAAGTCATCTAGGAAAATAGCTTCCTGAGGTTGTACATTTAGTTCACGAAGTGCGATGTTAAAGATTTCTGAGTTTGGTTTCCTATAGCCAACCTCTGACGAAAAGATTGTGGCGTCAAAGAGGTTTCGGGATGGAATTACCTTATCCCAAGCGGGTTGCCATTCTTTGACGTTATTTGAAATCAATCCTGTCTTAAGACCAGCTTTTTTGATTTCTGTAACAAAATCATGCATTTCTGGTTTTGGCTGAAGACTATCCCC
Source organism: bacterium (assembly GCA_002713605.1). The sequence goes on along the minus strand of PATL01000015.1, from coordinate 1,900 downwards.
AAAGAATTTCTTTGAGTCTGGGTGCAGAATCGCCCACGCTTCCTTCTCGACCTCGCCGAGAGATGATAGAAAGAAATCCAGAGTTATTTCGCCACGTTCTAACCTGTGCCCGGCAACATCAGAATCTCCTTCACCCATAAAAACTGGGATGAGAGCTTCAGCTAACTGGTCTAGATCTCCTTCAATTCCGGCAGCTGCTTCAAGGAGGATTGCACCTAATCCTTCTGTCAAGACTCCAGCTACGTCAAAGATCACTGCTTTAAACACATTTGGAGCGTACTTTAATATTGTCGTATTGAAAACATTCGAGGAAATGCATATCTATTTGGGTATCTACTTCACTTGAGCAAAAGATTATGGTTCTCCAACTGGAGGTTTCTTTCTTGAGCGTCATTGTATGGATTAAATCATTTCGGGTAGATTGAAAGTATGTCATACGAGGAAGAGCTCAGCGAGAAAGTCCAGTTTGAGATTATTGACCAAGTTGCGTGGATTACGATCAATAATCCGGATAAAGGAAATGCAATGTCTCCGGGTATGCGTGACAGAATGACAGGACTATTTGAATCATTAAACGGGCAATTTGATGCTCGAGCAGTAGTTCTAACAGCGACCGGGCAAAAGCTCTTTTGCCCAGGTGCAGATATCTCAGTGGGTCGGGAGTACGCTCAGCGTCCCGATGACGCTCCTGCATTGGCGGTTGGAGAGCCAAGGCGAATGATGTTGCGTGGGCAGCACCCTCTTATGTCATCAATTCTGGATTGCGAATTACCAGTGATCGCTGCTGTTAACGGTACTGCGGCAGGGATGGGTGCACACCTTGCATTGATGTGCGACTTAGTAATGATGGCCGATCATGCAAAATTTATTGAGGTTTTTGCTCGCAGAGGCTTAGTTCCTGATGCAATGGGAACTTGGATCCTACCGAGACTTATTGGCCCTATGAAGACGAAAGAACTGATGTTCTTCGCCGACGATATCCCTGCAGATTATGCCCTTGAATTGGGGTTATGTAACAAAATAGTTCCGAGTGAAGAATTGATTCCCTCTGTGATGGAGTGGGCAGTCCGACTGGCTACTGGCCCAACCAAGGCGCATATGTTCACTAAATGGTTGGTTAACAGATCCTTGGATGTTGATCGCCGCACAATTACTGAAGAAGAGAGTTGGGCGGTTGAACTTAACAATGGGACTATGGATGCGCAAGAAGGCGTGAATAGTTTCCGAGAGCGACGAGACCCTAACTGGCGGGGCTTCTAATCAGATTTCCGTCTGGTTTCGTGGGTCATCTTTATTGCTGGCTGCTTCGGGTGAACGCGCCCACATGATTGAACTATCAAAAGATAATTTGTAGTCTGGTGTAAATTCTATAACAACTCGTTCAGGCGAGTCTAGGAAGTCCTGAAAGACCTGTGCTGCTTTGGGTTCCGGGCGAAGGTGACGAGCAAATTCAGGGTAGAACCAATCTTTCACGTCTCTTCCGGTATGGATGACGCAGTCACCTTTATAGGTAACAGTTTTACCGGTACCTAAAACGGTTCCAGTACTATTCACACAAACTGAAGCACGCGGGAAACGCCTGAGAGCAGGCACTCTAGCTCTTCGCTCAGCGCATGTCAGCCATAATTTTCCGTCCTTTGGAAGGAACGACATGATTACTCCAAACGCTTCGCCTTTTTTATTTGTCCACATGAACGTACATTCTCGTTGCGTCTGAAGCAGCTCTGCCTCAATATCTTGATCTAGCCCACATTGGGTGAGATCTTCGTAACTATCCGGTTCCTCTGCCATTTTTCCTTCTTTCAAGCGCTTTCAGACGCCTGTACATGATTAAGAATTTCTGTCGTGATGTCACACCATAGTATTTCTGGCATCTCATGTCCCATTTCATCAAATATTA
>PATL01000014.1 GCA_002713605.1 bacterium | reverse complement strand
TTATCGCTTCTGGGCAGTCTTTCGGGTGATGAGATACGAGCCTCTACTCCGCCCGCTTGCTATCTAGTTCGATCGGGGAGAAATCCCGACGCACGCCTATTGTCCGAGAGACTGCCGAAAAGCGATGAATTGAAAACCATGAATGAATCAAAATATCTAAGTCCAACCACCAACGGGTCTCCCCTGGATCCGGCGACCGGTCTTTCTGGTCGCCGGATCACCCGTTTTTCTCCACCCCCTTTTGCGCATGTTCCTGTCATGGCTGAGAGCGTAACGGAGATATTTTCTTCGGTTCCCTCGGGCCTAATTCTTGATGCCACAATCGGTGGTGGCGGGCATAGTTATGAAATTTTGAAATCAAGAGATGACTTGAATGTAATCGGAATTGATCAAGACCCAGAAGCTTTGGCAGCTGCGGAGTCCAAGTTAGCGGGGTTTGCTCATAGAGTGTCTCTCATTCACGGTCGATTTGATGACCTTTCAACTGTTACTAAACAAATCGGAGAGCAGAGATTATCGGGTTTTTTATTTGATTTAGGAGTTTCTTCATACCAACTAGACAATCCACAAAGAGGGTTCTCTTTTAGAAATGATGGCCCTCTTGATATGCGAATGAATCCTGAGACTCAAATTACTGCTGGAAATTATGTAAACGAGTCAACCGAAGAAGAACTAGCCTATCTACTTCATAACTATGGTGATGAAAAGTATTCAAAGCGTATCGCCAGAGCGATCGTATCTATGCGCCCTATCCTGAGCACGAAAGAATTAGCAAGCGTAATCCGTGAGGCGATGCCAGCGCGTTCTAAGAATACTCCAGGACATCCAGCTAGAAGATCTTTCCAAGCTTTACGTATTGCCGTAAATTGTGAGATAGAGATATTGGAATCATCGATTCGGGAAGCAATACGACTGCTTAGAATAGGTGGTCGCGGTGTGGTGCTCTCTTACCATTCAGGTGAAGACAAGGTCGTTAAACGGGCACTCAGGCAACTAGCTGCTCTTGGTACTAGCAACTCAAAATATCATCCTGAGATTCGGCAAGAGGAAAAGATCTTATTGCTGGCACGAAAAGCTCAAAGAGCATCTAGCGACGAGATTTTGGAAAACCCTAGAGCTTCTTCAGCGCTCCTACGAAAATTTGAAAAGGTAAGTGAGCTGTAATGGCAGTTTTTCCGTTAACTGACAAGAAGCCAATTCAGGTAGGAAAACCTAAACTTGAGTTAGTAAATAACTCTAAATCATGGTTTCGTTCCATAGGTATAATTCTTATTCTCCTCATCTCAATAGGGTTTTTTAGCAGGATGCTTCTTAGTGCCATGATCGTTCAGCGACAGACCCAAATAGACAGTCTCTCAGAATCAATATCAGAATTGGGTTCTGATAACAGGTCACTTATGTTTGACATAGCTCAGCTGGAGTCAACGAAAAGAATAATGAGAATTGCTCTAGCAGAGCCAAGCGAAGACTTTGAAACGGTCAACGGATTAGGGATGATCGTTCCTGAGATCACAATATATCTAGACCCATTGTCAAATGACAGCTTACAGGGCTGGCAGTGGCGTCAAATCAGCTCCCAAAGGCAGGAAGAGTGACAAAAACTGCAGCCTACTCCGAAGATAAAAGGCGACATTTCCTTTTAGTGATATTAGGATTCTGCACCCTCTTTGTAAGTTGGCGCTTAATTGACCTATCAATATTCAATAACACTAAATACGAGGAAAGGGGAGTAAACCAAAGAGTAATTGAACGCGAAATGAAAGGAGAACGCGGATCTATTCTAGATCGAAATGGTTATGAGTTAGCTATTTCATTTCCGCAACCGTACATCTATATTGATCCCCAACTCACAGATAATGGGGTGGAAAAATCGCAGATATTGGCAAATTACCTTGACCTACCAGGTGTCGATGAGATGCAAGAAGCAAAGACAATACTTACAAAATTCAATTCTCCGACACGCTTTGAATACATAGTTAGACAAGCAAGTCTTGAATCTACTGAAGCGATTCTCGATCTTAACTTAGGAGGGGTTTATGTTGATTATGAACCTCGACGATTTCACGTGGCTGGAGATCAACTTGCAAGAGGAGTTCTTGGAGGAGTGACAGTCGATAATCTCGGTAGTTCAGGCTTGGAATTGCAATACGAGCAAGAACTTAAAGGAACAACCGGAATTCAACGAGTTGAGTTAAGCGCGGACGGAAGCACAATTCCTACAGAAGCGGAAACTATTCGAAAAGCCGTGCACGGTTCTGACCTTATTTTGACAATAGACAGGACTTTGCAGTCACAAGTGGAACTTGAATTATCAAAGACAATTCGCGAAGCACAAGCGAAAGGTGGAGTTGTCATCGTTCAAAAGCCATCTACAGGAGAAATCTTGGCAATGGCATCCATGGTCACAACTGAGACTGGCGAAGTCCTCTCCACATCACATAACCAGTCGGTAACGCTGAGCTATGAACCTGCGTCTGTGCTAAAGGCTATGACTTTCGCAGGTGTGATAAATGAAGGGCTTGGAGTAGGAAGTAGCAAAAAGGATATTCCAGACACAGTGATATTGGAATGGGAAAATAATGAAGGCAAGACGGAAACAGAGATGTGGCGGGACGAATACGAATACGAAACGCAAGAAATGACCATAGAGGGCATACTCACACACTCATCCAATACAGGAACGATAATTTGGGCACAAGAATTAGGTCAACAAAAGCTATATGACTACCTTAGAAAGTTTGGCTTTGGGCAGGCTTCTGGGCTTGAATTTCCTTACGAATCACAAGGAATTCTTCATGATCTAAATAATTGGGACCCCTCAAATCTAAATACAATTGCTTTAGGGCATGGAATATCAGTAACTCCTATCCAACTTGTGAGTGCGTATTCTGCAATAGCTAATGATGGAATATACGTGGCTCCACGACTTGTAAGCCATATTGTTGATCCAAGTGGGAATATGGAACGCCTTGCTAGCCTTCCATCACGAGAAGTTATATCAGCTTCAACTGCTCATCAGATAGCAGATCTACTCACCTCCGTTGTAGAAAACGGAACAGGAGAAAGAGCTTCCGTAAACGGTTATAAAATTGCTGCAAAAACGGGAACATCTTGGAAGTACTTTTCACCTGAAAATAGCTTTCAAATGCCTAATGGCCAACTCGATCCGTATCTAGATAAAAATGGCCAGCGCCACTATACGTCAACAGTTACTGGATTTTTCCCAGCGCAAAAACCAGAGCTCTCAATGATAGTTATCATTGATGATCCAGCGCCTATTGAAGAACAATTCTACGCAAGTCATGTTGCAGCCCCCTTGTTCGGGGAAATAGCAAGTTGGTCTCTGCGGCACTATCAAATTTCCCCCTTTAAAGAAGTTCAACTAACCAATAACAACGAGCAAGCCCTGAATGGTCAGACGCTTCAAGAGGGTGGGGGATCGGAATGAACCTCAACGAGATTTTAGAAAATGTAAGGAACTCGGATTTCGAAATAATAGGGGAAATCCATGATCTTGAAATTCATGGATTGAGCTATGACTCTCGCTCTACCAACGGCGGTGATTTATTTTTCTGTTTTGAAGGCGAAAAGAACGATAGTCATAACTTCGCGCATGACGTAATTAAAGAGGGTGCAAGTGCGCTGGTTGTAGAAAGAAGAGTCAATATTGATTTTCCACAGATTATTTCTTCCAGTAGCAGAAAAATGATGAGTGAAATAGCTGAAATATTTTATGACTTTCCCTCACGAGAAATCACAACAATAGGCGTGACAGGGACAAATGGTAAGACAACCACAGTTAGTATTCTTTCAGCAATAGCTGAAGCAGCAGGAAAGAAATCAGAAACTATAGGGACGCTAACGGGTCAATTGACGACGCCAGAAGCACCCGATCTCCAACGACAAATCAGAGACTTTATCAGGAACGGGGTATCTTTTTTAGCAATGGAAGTAAGCTCGCATGCTTTACTTCAAAACAGGATTTCCGAGATAACTTATGATGCTGCAATCTTTACAAATCTAAGTCTTGATCATCTTGACTACCACGGGGATATGGAAAGTTACTATCAAGCAAAATCATTGCTATTTAGCCCAATCCACTCAAAATTGGCTGTAATAAATGTTGACAATGAGTTTGGTAAGAAGCTTATGCATGAGGTTGAAATACCCGAAGTGAGCTTTTCGTTAAATGATGTTGAGATCATTGAGCAAACCCTGATCAAAACTACCTTCCGCTGGAAGGGGAAAATTATTAATCTTAACCTTCCCGGAGTATTTAATCTTGAGAATGCTTTAGGCGCAGCGGTAGCTGCTGATGCACTCGGGTTTGATAGAGAAGCGATCGTAAAAGGTCTCGAGAGTGTAGAAGGAACTCCCGGAAGGTTTGAACTCTTAGAGCATAGTGATGGGCAACCATACGTAATCATTGACTACTGCCATACTCCAGATGGGTTGGAGAAAATCTTGTTATCCATAAAAGAACTCCTAGCAGAGGGAAGGACACATGTAGTATTTGGCTGCGGTGGAGATCGTGATACTACGAAGAGGGCGCCAATGGGCATGATTTCAGAAACTCATGCCACGAATGTATATCTAACTTCAGATAACCCTAGATCTGAAGATCAAATGGGGATTATCAATGATATTTTGTCAGGAATTAATGATATTGAAACTGTATACGTTAATCCAGATAGGCGAGAAGCTATTCACCATGCTATTAAATCAGCTAATCAGGATGATGTCGTGTTGATAGCAGGTAAAGGTTGTGAACCATATCAAGAGGTAAGCGGAACCTTCCTTCCCTTTTTGGATAGTGATGTTGGGCGGGAAGCTTTGGAGGCTAGGCGATAATGATACGACTTTTACTTGCCGTGACGGTATCTGCATCAATATCCCTTCTTGGGACTAGGTACTTAATCAAGTGGCTTTCTTCAAAGGGAATAGGTCAACCCATACGAAAAGATGGGCCAGATGGGCATCAAACGAAATCAGGGACGCCAACAATGGGTGGCATAGCAGTTGTCTTGGGGGCTTTCGTTGCTTATATAATTTCGGATTTATATAACGGTATCTATACGCGTTCTGGGCTCTTTGTCATGCTTGCGATTGTTGGAGCAGGATTCGTTGGCTTCCTCGATGACTGGATAAAAATTCGTAACGCCAGAAATCTAGGGCTGAACAAGAAAATGAAAATTATAGGCCTTTTGACCGTAGCATTCGGATTCGCGGTTCTTATGGTCCTGTTCACTGAAGTACACACAGAAGTATCTTTTACTCGTTGGGATTCTATATCTTTTGACTTAGGGCCAATTGGTTGGGTCTTTTGGGCTGCATTCATTATTCTCGCAATGAGCAATGCGGTTAACCTGACGGATGGGCTTGATGGATTAGCTGCTGGCTCTTCTACTCTGTGTTTCAGCGCTTTCACAGTTATCTCATTCTGGGCATTTCGTCACCCGGCAATCTATCAGCTTGATCATGCTTTAGATCTAGCTGTTGTTGCTGTTTCGATGCTTGGAGCCTGTGTGGGTTTCTTATGGTGGAATGCTGCTCCTGCAAAAATATTTATGGGGGATACTGGTTCATTGGCAATTGGAACTGCTCTTGGCTGCTTAGGGCTGGCAACTAACACTCAATTATTACTTCCAATCATTTGCGGGATATTCGTGCTTGAAACAATCTCTGTAGTTGTGCAAATCGTTGGCTACAGATGGATGAACCAAAGACGAATTTTTCGTATGGCTCCCTTCCATCACCACTTCGAGCTTCACGGATGGCCGGAAACAACAGTGATAGTTAGGTTTTGGATCATAAGTGGATTTTTCGTAGCTATCGCTTTGGGAATCTTTTATGCAGACTTCGTTGAAGTGTCTGACTTTAGGGAAGTGTTTGCTCCATGAATGGAAAGATTATCGAAAGTGGATCAAAGATTGGAATTTATGGTCTTGGCCTAACTGGCCAATCCGTAGCGAAGTTTCTGAACGAGAAAGGGTTCTCTCTCCATCTATTTGATGATTCTCCGTCAGAAGCGGCATCGGCAATGGCGAAAAAATTAAATAGCGAAATCTACTCTTGTCAAGATGTCGCTGATTGTGAAGAGTATCTAAAAGATTTGGAAGCAATTTTCCCAACGCCAGGTTTGCCAGATAACCATATTGCTCTCAAATTTGCTCGTAATAGTCAGCTATTAATTCAGGGAGAATTTGATCTAGCTCAAATGTACGATGAACGCTCATGTATTGCTGTGACGGGGACAAATGGGAAGACGACTGTCACGATGATGGTAAATCAAATGCTAAATTCAAGTGGAATTAAGACAAAAGCGGTAGGGAATACCGAAACCCCATTAGTTGTGGCAATTCAGGACCAATCCCTATCGAAATTTGTAGTTGAGGCATCTTCATTCCGGTTAGGTCAATCTAAGAATTTCGCACCGGATATAGGCGTTTGGCTAAATTTCTCTCCTGATCATCTTGATGTACATAAAGATTTAAAAGGTTATGAACTGGCAAAAGCGCAAATTTGGGAAAACATCTCAGGTAGCCAAGTAGCCCTTGCTAACGAGGATGATGAAATAGTAATGAGCCATAGGCCTTCTCATGGAGTATTCCGAACATTTGGATTAAATAAAGGCAATAGCAAAGTGTCGAGTAATTGCTTGTTTGTTGAGGGGCACAAATTAATGAAAGTGGAGGAGCTATCAAGAAGTGCGCCACATGATATTTCTAACGCTTTAGCAGCAGCATTAGCTGCAACACATGCAGGGGCTGATAATGAGGCAATTATTGAAACGCTAAGGCACTTCAATCATCTTCCGCATCGAATTGAGATGATTATTGAGCATCAAGGAATTCGATGGTATGACGATAGTAAATCAACTACACCACATTCAGTTCTTGCAGCTCTGGAAAGTTTCGACAACGTAATACTTATTATGGGTGGGCGCAACAAGGGATTGGACCTAACTGTAATTATGCCCATGCTGAATCGAGTAAAACACCTAATTGCAATAGGAGAGGCATCTAAAGAAATAGAGTTAGCATTCGAAAAGAAAGTTAGCGTATCCTTAGCTGAATCAATGGAAGATGCTGTAGAAATAGCTCATACTCATAGCATCCCAGGTGATGTAGTGCTTCTATCTCCGGGCTGTGCATCATTCGATTGGTACAAAAATTATAAAGAACGTGGCCTTGATTTTGCGATAAAGATTAACAGCTTTTTAAAAGGAAAAAAAGATGACAATAATTGATCAACCAAACGCTAATTCATACTCGCAAAGCATTAAGAACGTTTTATTCGCGACGCTGAAATCATCAGAGAAAGCAGACCGATCATCCAAGAATTCATGGACTCCTACCCAACGAAAATTGCTCTACGTAGTGCTTGTTTTGAATGTATTCGGTATCGCAATGATCCTTTCAGCAGGTTCTGTTGTTGCAAGTCAGGAAGGTATAGGAGAATTCTCATACGCTATGAGGCAAGCGATATGGTTTGCCTTAGGCTTAGGGGCGCTTTATTGTGCCTCAAAGTTTGATTACAGAAACCTGAAGCTCCTTGCACGCCCATTATTGTATGTGACTTATTTCTTGATGTTTTTGCTTTACACTCCTTTAGGTGTTCAAGGAGGCGGAGCTACACGTTGGATAGCTATTTCTGGCATATCATTTCAGCCATCTGAAATCTTGAAGATCGTAACTGTAATTCTCACTGCGCAGGTCATTTCTGACTATCAAAAAGACCTTCGAAATAAACGCGCTTATGGAGAACCATTCTTTGCGGTACTACCTGCAATCGTAATGCTTATAAGCCAACCAGATTACGGCACTATGTGCCTCATATTTTTCCTTCTCGGTTCAATTCTTTACCTTGGCGGAATCCCGTTGGATAAACTTTTCAAGTTTGGTTTAGTTCTTACACCTTTACTGCTTCTCGGTGCTATTGCCGCTCCTTATAGAAGAAAACGTTTATTAGCAGTGCTGAATCCTGAGGGTGATGCGCTTAATTCAGGGTGGCAGACACTTCAATCGCTAACAGGAATAAGCAATGGGGGACTGTTGGGTGTAGGGCCAGGTTCCAGTAAATCTAAATGGTGGACTCCAGAGACGCATACGGATTTTATATTTACTGTGATCGCAGAGGAAATGGGTTTGTTCGGTTCTCTTGTCGTGTTATCACTTTTTGTGGGTTTGGTTATTTTCGGAGTTCAGATAGCGAAGGATTCTCGTGACAAATTTGGCTATCTAATGGCAATGGGCATTACAAGTTGGTTTGCTGTTCAAGCATTAGTGAATATCGGAGTAACAATTGGGCAGATGCCTAATACAGGGTTGCCGCTTCCGTTTATATCCTATGGCGGGAGCTCACTTGTGGTGGGGATGGCGGCAATTGGAATAATGATAAATATCGGACAGCCGAGGAAAAGATGAGTGAGTCCTTTGCGGTAATCGCTGGCGGCGGTACTGCCGGACATTTATACCCAGGATTAGCTATTGCTGAGGCTCTTGTTTGTTTGGGCAAAAGAAGAACTGAAATACATTTTTTTACTAGCGATAGAGATATCGACAATAAGCTACTAACGGCTGCTAATTTTCAATTCAGTCCATTGAAAGGGAATGGGTTAGACCGCAGAAACATCTTATCCTCAATAAAAGCATTAACTCTTTTGGTCAAGTCAACTGTCTTTGCCTACCAATATGTCAGGAAATCTAAGCCAAAAGTGATTTTATCTTTGGGCGGTTTTGCAGCAATACCTGGATCATTGGCAGGGCTATTAACTGGTACGCCGGTTGTACTCCATGAACAGAACTCAGTACCTGGTAGTGCTAATAAGCTTATAAGTAAGTGGGTGAAGAAATCAGCTGTTTCGTACAAGAATACTGAATTGCCTCACAGTGTTTACACAGGGAATCCAGTTCGGAAAGAAATCGCTGATCTGAGTAAAAGCTATAGGTCTATGCACCGAAGCCAACTCGGAATTCCTGCAGATAATAAATTGGTAGTTGTTACAGGTGGTTCATTAGGGTCTTCGAAAATAAATAAGTCGATACTGAACGCCTTACCGAATTTAGAGGAAATCCCGAAACTCACTGTCTACCACATAATTGGCAGTAGAGACTGGGAAGAGTTAGGACAACTAAATCTCGAGCAAAAGATTGATTACAGGGCTATAGAATATGAGGAACAAATGCCAATGGTGCTTAATTCGGCTGATCTAATCATTTCGCGTGCTGGAGGCTCAATTATTGCTGAAATAAATTTGTTGGGACTTCCTTCTATTCTCATACCTTTGCCCAATGCTCCCGGAGACCATCAGAGGAGAAACGCCGAATCATTAGTGATGGATGGTAAAGCAGTAATTGTCTCAGATGAGAACTGTACGGGTGAGAGAATCGCCGAAGAGATTAAGAGTATTGTTCTAAATGAGGAGCGCTTGATGGGTATGACGAAAATAAGGCACTCTAAATCAGAAAAGAATGCTGCTGAAAAGATTGCTAGTTTACTGGTCGAGGTTGCTAAATGACAGGGTCAGGGAAGCAGTTACGAATAGATTTGGATACTCCGGCTAGTGTTCACATAGTTGGAATTGGTGGAGCCGGTATGCGGTCTATTGCTAATGTTCTATCTGATATGGGACATGACGTTTCAGGAAGTGATCTTAAATACTCCCCTGGGCTTGATCAGTTGAAGAGTAAAGGGATAAAGGTCACAATTGGGCACTCTAAGTCGAACTTTGAGAATCCGAAAATTTTGACTAAATCTACAGCTATTCCAGAAGGAAACCCAGAGATCAATGCCGCTTTGGAAACCGGTACTCCAGTGTTAACACGTGCGCAAATAATGGCTGCAATTACAGAAAAGAAGAAATCTATAGTGGTCGCCGGGACACACGGTAAAACAACTACTTCCTCAATTCTGTCTGTCCTCTTGTCGGTAGCTGATACTGAGCCTTCTTTCCTCATCGGTGGTGACTTGAATGAGATAGGGTGTGGTGCCCTCTGGAATAATCATTCAGATATTCTTGTTGTCGAAGGTGATGAATCTGACGGTTCTTTTCTAGAGTTAGATTCAGATATTTCAATAATCACAAGTGTGGAATCAGACCACTTGGCGTACTACAAGGATGATAAAAAGCTTAAGGAAGCTTTCAGGGTATTCGCAACAAGAACCAAAGGGCTAGTTTATTTATACGGAGATTCACCTGAAACTCAATATCTAAAAGATCTTCCGAATATCCGGACGTATGGAAAAGCCCCAAACAGTAATTACCAAATCAAGAATTATCAAGGAAAGCGATTTGCATCTGTTTTTGAAATAGTGAGCGAAGGCAGAGTCATTGACACTTTTGATCTAGCAAGTCCAGGTTTCCACAATGCTTTGAATGCTACTGCCGCTGTGGCTGTTGCCGTTGATTTAGGACTTAGTATAGAGAAGGTCAAAAAGGGAATTTCGCAATTTGCTGGAGTAGCCCGAAGGTTTCAATACAGAGGTGAAATAAATGGGATTTCCTTTATTGACGATTATGCTCATCTCCCAACTGAGGTGGAATCTGCATTGGCAGCTGCGAAAGAGGGTAAATGGAATAGGGTCGTCGTTGTATTTCAACCCCATCGTTTCACGAGAACAAATGATTTAGCTAGTGCCTTTTCTAATAGCTTTCAAGATGCTGATGAAATAATTATCACTGGCATATATTCTGCGGGAGAGAAGGCAATACCAGGGGTCACTGGAAAATTAGTTGCGGATGCAGTGGCATCAAAGAGAACTGATAAAAAAATTAGGTATTGTGAGCATCGTGAAGACCTAATTGCGCTTCTGCAGGAGATACTTGTTGAAGGAGACCTTTGCCTAACTTTAGGAGCAGGGGACCTTACCAATATCGCAGACCAGCTAATGGAGTCTTAGAAGATGGTTAATAATTGGAAGGAAATTTCTCAGCTAGTAAATCGAGAATTGCGCCGCGAAGCGGCAATATGCAATTACGAAGTAGGCTTACTGACAACATACAGGACTATAGGTAGATGTTCTCTATTTCTCAAAGCAGAGAACACGAGAGAATTAGGCCACACTTTGGATATCTGCAGACAAAAAGATATAGAAGTAGCGGTTATAGGTAATGGTTCTAATCTCTTAATTTCAGACAATGGCTTTGAAGGATTAATAATTAAGCTCGGTTCTGAGTTTGAAGCAGTAAATGTTATTGAAGAGCATGCTTTTGTTGGTGGGGCAGCCAAGCTTCCTGTAGTGGCAAGATCAACATCTTCAAGGGGACTTGCGGGATTTGAATGGGCCGTAGGGGTTCCAGGAACTATTGGAGGTGCTGTCAAAATGAATGCAGGCGGCCATGGTTCAGATATGAAGGCGAGTATTGAGTCAGTTGATGTGCTTGATATGAGAACTAGTGTTACAAAGACTTTAAAGTTGAACGAACTTCAATTCGACTACCGGCAATCATCGATAACTAAAAATCTACTAGTTACTAACGCAGTCCTAAAGCTTTCAGAGGGCAACCCTGAAGAATCTTCCGGATTAATGAGAGAAATTGTTCGTTGGAGACTGGAGAACCAACCAGGCGGNCAGAATGCCGGATCAGTATTTACCAATCCAAAAAACAAATCGGCTGGAAAGCTTATTGAAGATTCAGGGTGNAAAGGAATGAGNGTTGGTAGTGCAGAAGTATCAACCAAGCATGCGAACTTTATTCAGGCTGACGCTGGCGGAAAAGCTCAAGATATCAGAGAATTAATGGATCTTATTCTGGAGTCCGTATATTCAAAATTTGGAATTCTTCTAACTGCAGAAACTGAAATGATCGGTTTTGACTAATGGTAGAGATTGACCCTCGGATACAGGAACGACGTATTGAAATAATTAGAGCTAAGGGGAAAAGAAGGTTGCGGGTACTGCTTATGGTAGTTCTGATAGCGCTTCTTTCAGTAGCAGGGGTATTGCTATCTAAAAGTTCACTCCTTGATGTAGATGAAGTAGTTGTTGTGGGCGCCGACAGTGAATTAGAGAAGTTGATAGTAGTTGTGGCCAATATACCAAAGTCTAAACCTATACTTGAGATTGATACACAAGCGATATCAACTCGGATTAAAGAAATTCCGAATGTTAAAGACGCGAAAGTTAGTCGTTCGTTCGGAGGAAAAGTAACAGTCTCAGTCACATTGAGAAAACCATCTGTTCTTCTTTCAAACTTAGGTCATTGGTTTTTAATCGACTTGGAGGGAAGGGTACTTGAACAAGTTTCAGAATTGCCACCTAATTTAGAATACCCAATAGTTGAAGGAAATTTCAATGAGTTAAGGATTGGAGAATGGGTGCCTGATCAGGCTTTATTCGCAATTGAGCTAGCTGCAAACCTTCCTCCCGTGCTGTTAGCAGATATTTCATACGTATCATCGGATGATGGAATTGAGTTGATACTCTTTGGCGAAGGAAAGATATTATTTGGAGATGCTGAGGTGCTTGAATCAAAAATTCTTGCTGCATCAACTATTCTCGAGCAAGTTGATTTAACCGAGTTGATCCATATCGATGTTCGAACTCCAGATAAGCCGGTGTTGTGTCGTTCATCTGAATGCTCGTACGATTCTTATTAGAAATTACCTATTAGCGAAAATTAAATATCTTGACGAAGAACTAATCTGTTCAGGCAAATCAAAGATAAGTGACACAAGGAGTGCGATATGGAAAGTCCACATAATTACCTAGCCGTAATAAAGGTTGTTGGAGTAGGCGGAGGTGGTGTAAACGCTGTTAATAGAATGATTGACGCTGGGCTACGCGGTGCGGAGTTTTTAGCGATTAACACAGACGCACAAGCACTTCTTCTATCTGATGCAGAGGTAAAGATTGATATTGGAAGAGAGTTGACACGAGGTCTCGGTGCAGGTTCTGACCCTGAAATTGGCCGCCAAGCTGCTGAAGATCACAGACCAGAAATCGAACAGGCATTATCTGGTGCTGACATGGTATTTATCACTGCAGGTGAAGGCGGGGGTACCGGTACGGGAGCCGCCCCTATTGTCGCAGATATTGCAAAAGGCTTAGGTGCTTTGACAATCGGCGTAGTGACAAGACCGTTCGGATTTGAGGGGCGGCGAAGAGCAGTTCAAGCGGACCAAGGGATAACCCGTCTTAGGGAAAAGGTCGACACGCAGATTGTGATCCCTAATGATAGGTTGCTTTCTGTAGCAGATGAACAAACCACAGTAGTTGAAGCTTTCGCGAAGGCAGATGAAGTCTTATTAGATGGCGTACGAGGGATAACGGAACTTATTACGACACCAGGTTTGATAAATACTGACTTTGCAGACGTGAAAATGATTATGAATGATGCTGGTTCTGCCCTAATGGGAACAGGTGAAGGTAATGGAGAGCAGCGAGCAACAAGCGCTGCTAGAAAAGCTGTTTCAAGTCCTCTGCTTGAATCACCAATTGATGGGGCTAGAGGAATTCTTCTGTCAATTACTGGCTCAAGCAACTTAACGCTAAATGAGGTAAATGAGGCAGCAGAGCTAGTGCTAGGCGTAGCACATCCTGACGCAAATATAATCTTTGGCACAGTTGTAGATGAGTCCATGGGTGACACTGTGAGAGTTACAGTTATCGCTGCAGGTTTCGATCGTTGGGATAGCGCTTCACGTCCTCAGACTTCAGTTTTGGGCAGTGACATCCCGAATGTCTTTGGTGAAGAAGAGATACCGGAAGAAGTGCATGGTGATCTAGATGTCCCAGACTTTTTGCAGGACTAATAAATCCCCCACGCACTATGAAAGCTAAATACAGCTGGTCAAAAACACTTGAATGTGGATTGGCAGCTAAGGTTCTATCTACGATCTCCGAAGATGGAAATTTATCAATTTCGCAACCTAAAGGCCAACTGCATCAGACGCAGCAAAAACTGATTGATGCGCCTTGGGCATACCTTAAACAAGTACACGGGGGAAATATATTTAGAATCAAAAAACCTGGCGACTATCAAGGCGCAGAGGGTGATGGGATGATCTCCACTGAAAGTGGCATTCCCATGGCTATCCAAGTTGCAGACTGTGCACCAGTCGCACTTATCTGTGAAACGCCTGTTATAGGAATAATTCACGCCGGCTGGCGAGGTCTTCTGGCAGGCATAGTCCAAAATGCATGCACTGAAATGCGTAGGTTGGGAGGAGACCCAACGATAGCTGTAGTGGGGCCTTGCATATATCCTAAACATTATGAATTTGGTTCAGTCGAACTTAAACACATGATGGGAGAATTTGGCCCAACAGTTGAATCAGTAACTGAAGTCGGGACGCCTGCGTTAGATATCCCTGAGGTAGTGAAGATAGCTCTTATGAGAGAGAACATACCAGACATGCGTTTCATTGGTGAGTGCACAGCATCATCAGAGAAGTTTTGGTCGCACCGTGCCGGAGGGGATATAGAAAGACAAGCAATGGTTGTATGGCTGGAAGAGGCAACGTGAAGAGCGGGACTCACTCTGAGCAAATCAAAGAAAGACTTGAGAGAATTAATAGGCTGGTTAATGATAAAGCACAAAATCCAGTAACTCTAATAGGGGTTACCAAAGGGTTTAGTCATGAGGAAGTCAATATTGCCAGTGAACTAGGCATTAAACATTTCGGAGAAAACTATGCTCAGGAACTACTTACAAAAGACCCATTGGTAGTTGCTGAGACTAGTTGGCACTTCATCGGTCAACTTCAAAGCAACAAAATTAGGAAAATATCTCACCTCGTTGATGTGTGGCATTCAGTAACTTCGTTAAAACTTGCTAGAGAAATACATAAGCACAATAACCAGTCACAAATTTTACTGCAGGTTTCTTTGATGGGGCCCTCAAATTCAAAGGGATTCGAAGT
The DNA here is from genome assembly GCA_002713605.1 of bacterium. The sequence continues at coordinate 5,283 of PATL01000014.1, read as the reverse complement.
TGAGGAGTTACCTGGCCTTATCAGTAAATTGCGAGACGAGAGTATAGATATTTCTGGACTGATGACGATGGGTGTGCCTGGCGACATGGTAGCGACGCGAGTTGTCTTTGAGAAGCTACGTAAGCTAGCGGACACCTTTGAGCTATCTGAATGTTCAATGGGGATGAGTGACGATTTCCAAGTAGCTTTAGAGAGTGGTTCCTCTATGATTAGGGTTGGCTCTGCAATATTTGGGAATAGAAGAGTTGATTGATGAAACTACAAATATGGTGTTAAATTAAAAAGGAGCCTTGGAGGGCTTAATGACAACATTTTTCAAAAAAGCAATGCTTTACCTAGGCCTTGGGTCCGATGAAGATTTTCTTGGGATGGACCCTCAGGGACCAAGTGATCGAGCTACTGAAGGCGGTGTTATTGTCAAACCGACTCCGGGTGAGAATAATGTTAAACCTATTACCGCAGATGTGGGTGGTGTAAAGCTGGGAAGAGAAGCTGTCAAAGTTACTACAGCAAAGCCACGAAAATTTGTTAAACCTCACATTGTGACACCTATTCGCTTTGCCGAAGTGAAAGAAATTTCGGAAGCTGCTCGAAGGAGTCAACCTGTAATAGTTAACCTCCAACAAGCAGAACATGATGTTGCTGTAAGGATTATTGACTTCTGCTCAGGGCTGAAGATGGGGATTGATGGGTCATTTGAAAAAGCAGGGGCCGACGTCTTCTTATTAACTCCCAAAGACGTCGAAGTCTCTGAGGATGAGAAAAGAAAATTAGCAGCAAGCGCAAGTGGGTCACTTTAAAATATCCCTACTGTCAGCTTGGAAAAATAGTACTATTTAACTATGGCTGCTACTGAATCAAAGACATACCCAATCACCCCCGAGCAATTAAAATCAATTAAATTTAGAAGTATCAAGCGGGGCGGTTATGATCCTGAAGAAGTCGACCTTTTTGTTCACCAACTAGCAACAATTATAAGCCACTCGCCCGAAGACATATTTGGGAAAGGAACTTCATCGGAGGAAGCATTCGATACTGATAGTGCCGCACAGCGTTTACTTTCAGCAGCTCAGCGTACAGCTGATCAATTGATAGCGGACTCAAAGGAACAGGCCACTCAATTGATTGCATCTGCTGAAGCACAGGCTGACAATGTTAAACGAATAGTTTCCGAAGAAGCTCGAGAAATGGCTGAGGAAGCCCAATTAGAACTTAAAAACGCTATATCTGAACTTATGCATAGAAAGCAGCATCTTATTGAGGATTGTCAGGCACTGAGCGCTGAGTTGCAAGCCGGGAAAGATCAGTTATTGACTACTCTTGAAGAAATAAAACTAATGATTAACGTCGAAGAAACGTTCACTTTCCATAATCAATTGGATGATGATCATACAGAGATGGGAAACCAAGAGATTTCAGAATCAAGCGAGTTTTTCGTTGAAGATGAGAACCTAGAAAGAGGAGATAATTCTACGCAAGCGACTCTTGAACTGAGTCAAGCTGATTTGATTTCAGTTGATGAATTAATGGATTCGCCACCTGAACTAACTCTCATACGTAACGCAGAAACGAATGAGGATTGGCTTAATAAAGAGGTGAAAAAGACTGAAGAGGATATGTCTGACCTCAATCCTTCAGAGGACTGGGACAATGAAGTCCCAACTGAACTTATTCAAACGGTTCAGGATGAAAACATAACCACCGGTGACCGTTTCTTTGAAGAATTGGAAAGTCAAGATAAAAGTCCTCTTGGCAAAGCTGACGAGCTGACTAACGAGGCAATGGATGACTTTTTCGGTAACTAAGTCCTAATCTACGGTTATTTGAATCCCGATTTCTTCTCCGTCTATTGACCCTGTAAAGGTTTCTAAGTCCTTATCAGCCTCATTAAACGTTAAGGATTTCCCAAGGACTTGCTCACAGATATAGTCACTAAAATACTTAATTGCCTCTGTCGTTTTATTCGAAGCAACAATATTTAAATTAATTCTGTCTGTGAGGATTAGATTCATTCCTTTGCGAGCTTCTTGAATGGCTCTAACTGCGTCTCTTGCCTTACCTTCATTGAGGAGGCTATCTGTGATTTCAGTATCAAGAGCTACAACGGCTTTATCGCCAGGAAGTGATGTAGCGGTAGTTCCCTCGTTCGCTACTAAGGTGAGTTCAAATTCATGTGATTCAAGAACATAATCGCTGATCTTGACTCGGCCATCACTTAAGCGTTCCCAGTTACCAGCCTTCGCAGTTTGAAACACATCTTGAACGTCACTTCCTAAGCGTGGCCCAAGTACTTTACCATTAGGCTTAAGGACGAAATTTCCGTGAGCTGCTAAATCATCTGTATAGATGAGAGATTTCACATTCACTTCATCCTTAATTAGTAACTCAAAGTCTGAGATGTTACTGGAATCTAAACCTGCAATCGTAATACTCTGAAGCGGCAGGCGGACCCGAAGTCCAGCATCTTCCCTAAGCCTAAGAGCTGCGGATACTACGTCTCTAACTGAATCCATTGTCTTGACGAGATCGCTGTCTGCTGGGAATTCTGCTGGCAAAGGCCATTCAGCTTCGTGGACTGATAGTTCTCTTGTAAGGCCTTTAAATATTTCCTCCGAAACCATTGGCAAAAAAGGTGCAGAAAGCTTGCAAAGTGTATGGAGCACTGTAAAAAGTGTGTCGTACGCATCTTGCTTGTCGTTATCATGTACTGGTTTCGCCGGAGACCAGAACCTGTCTCTGCTTCTCCTGATATACCAGTTGTTTAGAACATCAATGAAGCCCCTAATTTCACTAGTTGCCCCTGGAAGATCGTATTTGTCCATGTGCTCCGTCACGTTTGTGACTAGCAGGTGGGTTTTGGCCAATATGTATTTATCAAGGGTGTTTGAAGGTTCACTTATGAATGTTGCTCGATAGTCATCTATGTTCGCATATAGCGTGAAGAAGCTAAAAGCGCTCCATATCGGATTTATCACTTGCCTGACCACGTCATCAATTGACTGGTCACTAATCCTTGAGTCACCTCCGCGCACAATGGACGAGGACATAAAATACCAGCGCAAAGCATCAGAACCTTGTGCTTCAAAAATTTCAGTTGGTTCTGTGTAATTGCGGAGTTTCTTTGAGAGTTTCGTTCCATCCTCTGCGAGTAGAATACCGTGGCATATCACATTCTTGAACGCTGGCTTATCAAACAAGGCGCCAGCTAGGACGTGAAGTGTGTAGAACCACCCACGAGTTTGATTGATATATTCCACAATGAAGTCAGCTGGAAAATGTTCTTCGAACCATTTCTTATTCTCAAATGGATAATGGACTTGTGCAAATGGCATAGAACCTGACTCAAACCAACAATCGAGTACCTCTGGAACACGACGCATGATTGATTTTCCAGAGGGATCATCAGGGTTTGGCCTAGTTAAGTCATCAATAAAGGGTCTGTGGAGATTCGTCGGCCTAATCCCGAAATCTCTCTCTAGTTCGTCCAGACTGCCATAGACATCAATACGGGGGAATTCAGGGTTGTCGCTCTTCCAAACGGGAATTGGTGAACCCCAAAAGCGGTTTCTACTTATAGACCAATCTCGTGCTCCTTCAAGCCATTTTCCAAAGCGCCCTTCGCTCACATTTTCTGGAATCCAGTTGATTTCTTTGTTGATCTCAACAAGACGGTCTTTGATTTCTGTGACTTTGACATACCAGGATGGAACAGCCCTATAGATGATCGGTGTGTCTGTTCTCCAACAGTGTGGATAATTATGCTCGTAAGTATCATGTCGGATTATTCGACCTGATTCTTTGAGTTTCTTTATAATTAAGGGGTTAGCGTCAAAAACATTTACTCCAAACCAGTCTGTGACTTCTTTGGTGAAATCTCCTTCATCATTAACAGGCACAACTGTAGGTATTCCATTATCTTCAGCGATTCTTTGATCATCTTCACCAAATCCTGGTGCAATATGCACGACGCCGGTGCCTTCGTTCATCTCAATGAAATCGCCAGCTATTATTCGGAATGCTTGTTCGTCTAAGTCTTGGAAATAAGGGAATAATGGTTGGTATCTTAAGTTGACTATTTTCTGGCCCTTAAAAGTTTCAAGAACTGTGAATTCCCCAAAGATTTCTATGAATGATGCAATTGTTTCTTCGCCTAGGATGTATTGGCCTTCTGGGGTTTCAATAAGCGCGTATTCCTTATCTGGCGCTACAGCAAGAGCCAGGTTGCTGGGAAGTGTCCACGGTGTTGTAGTCCATGCAAGGATTTTTTTTGATACTGAAGCACCCTCCTCATCGATTAAATCAAACGCAACGGTTACAGCAGGGTCTTGACGAGGTCTCGTAGCGTCATCAAGTCTTATCTCAAAGTTTGATAATGGAGTTTCAGCGCCCCAAGAATATGGAATTACTCTTTGAGATTCGTAGATGAGGCCTTGATCCCATAGTTGTTTGAAAGCCCACATAACCGACTCCATATAGTCAAGATCCATGGTCTTGTAGTCATTTTCGAAATCAACCCATCTGGCTTGTCTGGTTACTACCTTTTCCCATTCATCTGTGTATTTTAGAACAGATTCCTGGCAATATGCATTAAATTTTTCTATTCCAAATTCCGTGATGGCTGCTCTCCCAGAAACTTGTAGTTGTTTCTCGCTTTCCATTTCGGCCGGTAGTCCATGGCAATCCCAGCCGAATCTACGTTCAACTCTATTCCCGCGCATTGTTTGGTAGCGGGGAATGACGTCTTTGACATATCCGGTTAATAAGTGACCGTGATGCGGTAAGCCGTTAGCGAAAGGAGGTCCATCATAAAATACGTATTCCGATTCTTCTGGTCGCAGAGAGACAGTACGTTCGAACGTTTTTGATGTACTCCATTCTAGAAGAATCTTCTTTTCAACCTCTGGGAGATCTGGCTTGGCCGGAACTTCGGGATATGGAGTTAATTTCTCTTCGCCACTCATTGTGCTTTCCAATTGTTATCCGGTTTATAGTAGTGCTTAAATTTCTTAGCTCGTTGTTTACTAACCGAAAAGTAAAAAAGAAAAACTATAAAGACAACAGGCATTTCTTAAATATCACGGAATTTTTTAAAAGTTTCCGCTAGAATCCGCCCCTAAGGTTATTGTTTACTGTTCAAAACCAAGAAAGAAAATCACCAAATGGCTCCAGCAAAAAAAGCTCCAGCAAAGAAAACAGCTGCGAAGAAAGCTCCAGCTAAGAAAACAGCTGCGAAGAAAGCTCCAGCTAAGAAAACAGCTGCGAAGAAAGCTCCAGCTAAGAAAA
>PATL01000003.1 GCA_002713605.1 bacterium | reverse complement strand
CAGGATCTACTGGTAAGTTAGTATTGACAATTGGAGATCATGCATTACGTGGATCATCTACATTCAGTGTCAATAATGTAACTTATGATGGTGCATCTGGTATCATGACCATGACAACTGCATCTGCTCATAACATGTCAGATGGTGATAAGATTAAGATTGCAGATAATGCTATAGTATTCACATGTGGTCAAGATGGTAATAATTCAAACCATTCATATCCAAGAGCAGCAGTTCATAAAGGTAATGGTGTTGTAGAAGCAGATCCTGCAAGTAATAAGTGGTTACCAATCAGTAAGGTAACAGCAAATACCTTTACTGTTAGAGTTGTAGATAGAATTCCTTCTACTAACGTAACTCCACATACATTTGTATCAGCAACTGCTAATGGACTAACCAAAGCAGGTGAATCTATCAGAATTTCAGATGATAGTTTGACATTCACTTGTTCAATGGATGATTATGTAAGTCCTCATACTTATCCAAGAGGAACTGATCCAATCTATCAGACATCGGTATCAGTTGCTGCAACAACCAACAATACAATTACATTAGATGTTGGTTTAAGTACTTCTGTTAATTACAGTGTAACTAATGCAGATTATACTGCTTCTACTGGTATTATGACCATGACTCTTAGTGAACCTCATTCACTAGTTACTGGTAGAAACATTAAGATAGCAAAAGAGTCCTTAACATTCACATGTACTAAGGATGGAAATGCTACACAACATAAGTATCCAAGAAAACCAGATCCTACTTACAATGGCGTAGATGTTATCGGTATTGGAACTTTAGTTCAGCATAACGTTACTAATGCAACTTATATACCATCTAATGGTAACTTAGTTCTAACAATTGGTGCTAATCATGGATTGAAAATAGATGATTCAGTTAAGATTAAAACTAATTCATTAGTATTCACTTGTGCGATGGATAGTAATGCTACTAACCATCCTTATCCAAGAGTAACTGATCCTGTACATGATAAGTTTATTAAAATTAGTAGTGCTAATCAGTCTGCTGGTACGATTACATTAAATGTTGGAACAACTCCAGAAGTTGCTCATGATGTAAGTGCTGCAACATATAATCCTGAATCAGGAGAAATGGAACTAACAATTGGTCTCCATACTCTAACTGCAGGTACAAGTATTAGACTTGCTGCTAATTCATTAAACTTCTCATGTAATAATGGTGGAGTACAGAATAGAACATATCCTCGTGCATCTGGTGCTAATACCAGTAGTGGTGCTGACTACGTATACAATAATGCAGTAAAGATTCTATCAGTTACTACAACTACTATTCTAATCAATGTTAATGATCCAGTAAATCCTGGTCCTATTAGTCATAACTATCCACACACATTCATCAGTGCAACTGCTGGTGCTGTTAAGAGTGGTGGTAACTATAACCACACATATGTTGGTGGAACTGTAGCAAATGCAGTTAGTGTTGGATCAACTGTATTGTCAGTTAATATTGGTGTTTCTACAGTACCAACATTCTACAAGTCTGGTGGTAAAGTTCAGCAAGCAATTGTTGCACCTAGAGCAAAGAATCTTTCCCCTAGTGCTGCTGATCCTGCTGTTGACGGTAGTGTAGTTCTTAAGGTACTTGATAGTACATCATTTGAGGTTAATAGTGGATTATCAACACGTCATCACATTTATGCAAGAGGTGGTAAAGTTGATCCATTCTTAGATGTTGTAATTGATAAACCTCTTTCATATAATAATGTTCCATTAGTTTACAGTGGATCTGCTCCTGCAGGTGTTGGAACATACGCTACTGCTGATATTATTGTTGGTCAAGGTTCTAGTGTTATTAATTTCTCTATCAATAATAGTGGATATCGTTATGGTGTTGGTGAGAAATTAACAGTTTCTTCTGGTGGTACTTTAGGTATTCCAACAACATCAGATTTTGATGAATTCCAACTTACTGTGCAAGACATATTCACTGATGAATTTAATGGTTGGTCAATGGGTATGTTGCAAACATTAGATAATGTTGATCATTTATTTGATTCTACAAGAAAAACTTTCCCAATAAAAGTTGGCGGTAATATTATTGCTATTAAATCTGCAGAGGGATCTAATATTAATGTTGAGGATACTCTATTAGTATTCATTAATGATATATTACAGGTTCCTGGTAAAGGATTTATCTTTAATGGTGGTAGCGTAATTACCTTTGGTGAAGCACCTAAGAAAGGTGATACTTCTAAGATTTTATTCTATAAGGGAAGTGGAGATGTTGATGTTGTCTTTAGAAATATAATCGACACTGTAAAGCGTGGAGATACATTAAAACTTGATAATGATGTTGAGATGGGTCAGCATTGGAGTCTAGAAGAAGATGAAAGAGTTGCTACCAACATTATATCAATTGATACTGCTGAAACTAACCCATATACTGGTCCAGGAAATGTTAGTGATTCTAGTTTAATGAGACCAGTTACTTGGTGTCGTCAAACTTCTGATATGATTATTGATGAAACCGAAGTTGGTAAGGGAAGAGAATTGTATGAACCAGTTATTTCTCCTTCTGCTTATATAACTAGACCAATTTCTGCTGGATCTACTGAGGTATATGTTGATAACTTAAGACCATTGTTTGATGGTAAGAATGAGAATAATGTTGATCCATACTTATTATTCCAGAAGAAAGTTACTTTCGTTGATATGGAAACTCAAGTTGGAGCAAGTGCTACAGCAACAGTTTCTGGTGATGGAGTAATTTCTATTACTGTAACCGATGGTGGTGTAGGATATAGTACTGCACCTACAGTTTCTATACAGAATCCAATTGGAATTGGATCTACTGCTCTTGCTACTGCAACTGTAAACAATACAGGATCTATTTCTGCTGTTACTGTTTCTTATGGTGGTACTGGTTATACATCTATACCACAGGTTCTTATTTCTCCACCAACATTATCTGAAGAAACAAAACCAATTAATTGGTTTGCAGGTGATTCTGGAACAATTGTTGGATTTGGTACTACAACCATTGCTAATAGTGATAGTTTACTATTTGACTTCCATATTCCGTTAGGTTCTGATTTACGTGATGATTCTTTAGTGGGATCTGCGATTACATTAAGTCAGATACAACTAGGTGATTACTTTGTTGTTACTAATTCTACAGTTGGTATAGCACAGACAATGATAAGATCATATGATTTAGGTGATACTGTTGTTGCAATAGGAACAGAATTTATTAATAATGTTTACTGTGTTAATCATGTAGAAAATAAGCATGTTAATCTTCCTGGTATNGGAGTAACAATGGTAAGAAGAGTACGTTCTAGAATTACTGGAATGTCCACAATTACCTTCGATTCTTCATATATCACGATGGATAATGAGATATATACTATGGATAATGCTGTAACTGGATCTGGTAGCACCTATGATGGTACTGTTAACACTCCTGTAGGGATTGGAAACTTTAGTTGGGGTAAGCTACAAACTAAGTCTAAATTACAAAATAATTATAAATTCTATGGTGGAAATGGTATTGGTGTAGGAGAATATTCTACAGTAGGTGAGGATGCTGATGATGAAACTATAATTATAGAACATTCTGCTACAGGTATTCATACTTCTTCGATTGTAAGAAGATTTGAACCTTTGAGATCAATCAACTACTTAGTCTAAATACTTTTATAAACTAGGGAATAAGAATGGCCAAACTAGGTATATCAACAGGAACAAGTGCGAATGATGGTACTGGTGATACCCTGAATCAAGCTGGTACTAAATCAAATTCTAACTTTGATGAGGTCTATACCTATCTTGGTGATGGAACTAACTTAGGTTCTACAGGAACTAGTCAGTTAGTTGCTGGTAAATTGCAGGTTGGTGCTGGAGAAAGTACGGGTGATGCTAACGTTGCGACATTTAATGGATCGGTTAACTTAAACGGTGGAGATATAAGAGTTGGTGGTGGTGCGTCTATAACAGGAATTACAACAATTAAGGGAGATACTGTTGTTCATGGAGATGTTTATATTCATGCTGGTATTGTAACTGCAGGTACTGGTGTTGTTACTTATTTTGGTGATGGTGGAAATCTTACTGGTCTAGGTGGTGCTGGTAGATGGGTAGGTGATGCAACTGGTATTAGTACAACAAAAATACTTGGTATCAATACTACTAGTTCTTCTGCTGGTATTGCATTAACCGTTAATGGTGATACTTACGTTGGTGGTGGATTAACTGTTAGTAATTGGGCTACTGCACAAAGACTTCAGATTCCTCGTAGTAATGTGTACGGTGGTGATTATGCATACTTTAGTGGTGATAGATTATCCATAACTGGAACTAGTAGTTGGGCTGATTTCTGGGATGGAGCTGGAGAAGGATTAAATATTATCGGTGCTCCAAGTGGAGATGGTAGATCTTGGCCAATCAATTTTAGAGGAAGACAATCTGGGGGAAGTGGTCTTAGTAACTATGTAATTAGATTACATACATCCAATTTCCTTGCTACTCCTGGTAGTGCTGAGTTTGCAGGTATTGTAAGTGCAACTCAATTTAGTGGTGATATTGCTGGTGTAGGTGCTACATTTACTACTGTTTCTGCTGCTGGTTCTGTTACTGGTGCTTCTTTTTATGGTGATGGATCAAATCTAGAAGGTGTTGCAAGTTCTGGTATTGGATTATCAACAAGAGCAACAATAACCAAACTTGTAAGTAGTATTGGTGTTGGTGCAACAACAAACAGTGCATTTACTGATGGTAGAAAATCTTGGATGTTACAAAAAGTAGGTATTTCGAGTGCTGCATGGGTAGTTTTCTATACTGATCAAAATGCATTAGCAGCAGATTCTAATAGATCTTTTACCACTGACCCAACACCTGGCTCTGGTGTTATTGCTGAAGTTAGATCAACTACTGCAGGTGTTAGTACATTTATAATGAGTCCAGGTATAATGGGATGGAATAATGATGCTACTCCATCAAATAATATATGGTTTAAAATAACAAACAATGAAACCTCACAAGCAAACATTACAGTATCTTTAGATATTGTTCAGTTGGAGGCTTGATAAATGCTCAGTGATATAAAAAGGGAGTATATAGTTACTGTTAGAGAACATGGTGATTTAGGTAATCTTTATGATGAAATGGAAACTTCTGGAAGTGCTGGATATTGTCCAGATAGGGAAGTTGAATGTATTGCAAGAAGAAATACTAGTAGAAATACGCACTATAAGTTAAGTGAGTTAGATGTAGATAAATTAAAAAATCATCCAAATGTAATCAATATAGAATTAGCACCTCATGAAAGAGGTATTGAAGCAACTTCTCTTTGGGGACCGCAACAGGGAGATTTTCAAAAAAGTACAACTTTTAGTAGTGGTGATCTTAACTGGGGATTAAAGAGGGTAGTTGATGGTGTACAGACTGCCAACTGGGGTACTAATGGTCAAACAACTTTTAATGATACAATTACTACAGGTGCTTCAGGAAAAAATGTTGATCTTGTAATTGTAGATAGTCATGTAAATCATGAGCATCCAGAATTTTGGGTAAATCCTACTAATAATGCTGCTGGATCTAGAATGAACCAACTTGATTGGTTTGCTGAATATGCGGCTGCACTTGGTGATAGTTATGGTACTGGTAAAAATTATGGATATAGTAGTAGTGGATATGGTACACCAGGACAAAGTAATCATGGAACTCATGTTGCTGGTACTGCTGGAGGCAATACTCAAGGATGGGGAAGAGATGCTCATCTTTATAATATAGCATTNAGNACAACNTTAGTTAATNATGCATCTAGTACAACATATCCTGATTTTGCTATCTATNTTTTTGACTATCTAAGAGAATTTCATAGAAAAAAACCAGTTAATAGTAAGACTGGAAGAAAAAATCCAACTGTAACAAATCATAGTTGGGGTTATAGTCAAGGTTCTCCTGATCTTAATAGTATTACAAGTGTTACTTATAGAGGGCAAACTACATCTGTAAGTGGAACAGATCCTGAAAGAAAAGTTATATTAGAAGCAAATGGAGTTCCTTGCCCATTTAACACTACTTTGTACAGAGTTCCAACAAGAGTTGGTGCTATTGAGGCTGATATACAGGATGCTATAGCAGATGGTATTATTGTTGTAAGTTCTGCTGGTAATTCTTATTGGTTATGTGATGTGGATGGTGGTGATGATTGGAATAATTATTATTCTATTGGTGCTAGTAATTTTTATCATTCAAAAGGATCAAGTCCAGGAGCAGATGCTAATGTAATTTGTGTTGGTGCTGTTGGCGAACTTGTAGAGGAGCATAAGTCTACTTTTAGTAATACTGGTTCTAGAATTGATGTTTGGGCACCTGGATCAAATATAATTTCTTCTGTATTTGATACTACAGCATCTACGGAAGGATATGGAACTCTAGTAAATGATCCAAGAGATTCTAATTTTAAACTTGCAGATATTAATGGAACTAGTATGTCTAGTCCTCAAGTTGCTGGATATATTGCATGTCTTGCAGAACAAGAACCAAATTTGACATATGCAGAGGCATTACAGCATATAAAAGATAACTCAAAGTATGATCAAGTAGCAGATAGTGCATTAGATGGTTATGGGGAAGCATTATTTTCAACTCCAGGATCGGCATATTGGACATGCCCTGTAGGAATAACCACTATTGCTGTTGTATGTATTGGTGGTGGAGGTGGTGGTGGATCTGCTTCTCCTCAAGATGCTGATGGTGGTGGAGGTGGTGGATTAGCATATAAGAATAATATATCAGTAACACCTGGTGTTCAGTATTTGGTCTCTGTTGGTGATGGTGGTACACAAGGATCTGGCGGTGGTGCTGGTAGTAATGGCACTGCATCACAGTTTCAAATAGGAGGAGGTCAACCTAATGTTACTGCTCTTGGCGGTGGTGCTGGTTCTGGATCTGGTGGATCTGGTGGTGCAGGTGGTGGATGGCAAAATGCTGATGGTGGTGGTAATGGTGGTCCTGGTGGTGGGTTTAACCCTGCTCAAGGTGGTGGAGGAGGTGCTGGAGGATATACTGGTAATGGTGGACAAGGAGCAGGTTCATATCCAGGTGGTTCAGGTACTGCTGGATCAGGTGGTGGAGGTGGAGGTGGATTCCAATCTCCTGGAGGTGGTGTAGGAATATTCGGTGAAGGTGCTAGTGGACAATCATCAGATTATGCTAATAGTAATTATAAAGGTTTTCCTGGATCTGGTGGTAAAGGTGGATATAGTAATGGTGCTGGTCCTAATGGTGCTTCTGATGATGGTTCAGGAATATATGGTGGAGGTGGATTTGGTAGTTATCAAGGTGGTAAAGGTGGTGTTCGTATTGTTTATTGGGGTCCTAATAGTCCTCAGAGAGCATTCCCATCAACTAACGTATCACAAACAACGATATGGTCACAAGATTATAAGAATCTAGGACCAGGTACTAATAATAGGTATCTTTATTATAATAGAAAGAGACAAGATACTGGTTTAGTATATCCTCATGATACTTGGAAAAACCGTACACCATTAGATGCTGGTACTAAATATCCAAGACAAAAGAATGTAACTACTAAGACAGAACAATTCGCTGAAATATATCAATGGTCTTTTGATGTTACTGCTCCAGGAACTGGATTTTATTTCTTTGCTGATGCCTATGATAGATTAGGAACAGTACGTGATGCCACCTATACAACTATTACATGTAAGAAAGGTGATAGTTTGCAATTTACTATAAATGCTTCTGGTCATCCATTCTTTATTAGTAATAGGAAAGGTAATGGTATGCCATCTCCATCTGAAACTCCAGGTGGAATTACTAATAATGGTAGTGATTTTGGTGCTGTTGTTTGGGATACTACAAATGTTACTCCAGGAGTCTATTGGTATAACTGCCAATATCACTCAAATATGTATGGAATGATAGTAGTAACTGAATCTGCATTTATTCCTGCATAACATCCTTGATAAATAAATAAAAACTCGGTAAAAATGTCTGCAATTATAACCGATCAGATTAGAATATTAAACGCAAAGAATTTTGTTGCTGGTGTTGCTAACACTGACAATTCTTATTATTCTTTTATTGGTCTTCCTAACCCGTCTGATGTTCAGACTAATTGGGACACTGATCCACCTACTCCAAAAGATTCTTTTGATCAAGAGAATTCCTATTGGGATACTATGATTGCAATGAAGAAAATTAATAATGGGGATATTCGACAGGTTGTTACTAAGAGAATTTGGAAGTCTGGTACGAAATATGACATGTATCGTCATGACTATAGCAGATCAAATACATCATCAATATCTAAAGCGACTAATTTATATAATGCATCTTTTTATGTTATAAACGAAGATTATAGAGTTTATATTTGTCTACAAAATGGTACAAGTCCAGATTATCCAAATGGACAAATCTCATTAGATCAACCAACATTTACTGATTTAGAACCAAGAGCAGCAGGAACTAGTAATGATGGTTATGTTTGGAAGTATCTTTATACTATTAAACCAAACGAAATTGTAAAATTTGAGACTTCTGATTTTATCCCAGTTCCTCAAGATTGGGATAATTCAACTGAGAATGCACCAGTAAGAGAGAATGCCATAGAAGGTTCTATTAAAATAGTTACTGTTACTAATGCAGGTGTTAATGTTGGTGCAATATCAACTGCATATACAAGAGTCCCTATTAATGGTGACGGATATGGTGGAGAAGCAACAGTAGTAGTTAACAATGATTTAAAAATAGATTCTGTAACTGTCTCTAGTCAAGGATCTGGTTATACTTACGGAACTTTAGATTTATCAGCAGGTGGCGTTCCTGTTGCAGGTACTGAACCTGAATTTAATGTTATTATACCACCTAGTGGTGGTCATGGTTTTGACATATACCGAGAACTTGGTGCTTATAATGTTTTACTATATTCTCGATTAGAGAATGATACTGAGAATCCAGATTTCATAACAGGTAATCAATTTTCTAGAATTGGGGTTGTAGAAAATCCACTTGCACCAAATAGTATAATTCCACTTACTTTAGATAAAGCAAGTGCGGTAAATGCTATCAGGTTAACTGGTATTGGATATAGTTCTGCTACCTTTGATCCAGATTCTCAATTTACCCAGACAATCGGTATTGCTCTTACTGCTGCTGGTAGAGTTATTAATTATGATCAAACAACAGGTGTTTTAAAGTATTGGCAAGATAGAGTTGGATTTAATACTGTAGGTGCTGCTTTAACAAATGCANCTTATGGNTATGAGTTAATTGATTTTACNAGTTCTCCTTCTACTGGNGGTGATTTAGTTATTACACCAACAACAGGGTCTAATTTNCANATTTATNNTGGNTTTAGNGGTTTTAGCACTACTATAAATAATAAGACNTATAATCTTGGTCAAGATTTTACTGATGGTATCTCTTCACCNGAAGTTAAAAGATACTCAGGAAATATAATTTACGTTGATAATAGACCATCGGTTAACAGATCTGTAAACCAAAAAGAAGATATTAAAGTCATCTTGCAATTCTAAAGGATTATAAAGTATTATGCCACAGCAAACTAATNTAAATGTAGCACCATATTTTGATGACTTTGACNCNTCTAGTGATTACCATAAGGTTTTATTTAAACCTGGTTATCCAGTACANGCGAGAGAGTTAACAACGCTACANTCTATACTTCAGAATCAAATTGANAAATTTGGTAANCATTTCTTTAANGANGGTCANAGNGTAATACCTGGAAATGTTTCTTATAATCAATTNTATTATGCAGTAAANTTAAANAATAANTTNCAAGGAATACCTGTTGCNGCATTTGCTGAACANTTNGTTGGAAAAACTATATCGGGNGTTATATCNGGAGTTTCTGCTGTTGTNGATNNAGTATTNCTTCCTTCAGAATCTGAAGAAAATACNCTTACNTTATATGTAAATTATGTTGGTAGNAATACAACNAANAATTCTACTCAACAATTTAATGATGGNGAGGAATTAACATGTGCTAGTACACTTGCNTCAGGNTTACTTGGAAATACTACAATAACTNCAGGTACTTCATTTGNANTAACTCTTTCTAATANNAATGCAGCAANTGGATCTGCATTTATGATNAATAATGGAGTTTATTTTATTCGTGGTCAATTTGTTNNTGTAGATACNGAAACTNTAATTTTAGATCAATATAATAANANTCCTAATTATAGGGTTGGTTTNAATATTGTAGAAGAAATTATAAATTCAGATTTAGATGAANNNTTAAATGATAATTCACANGGATTTAATAACTATGGTGCTCCTGGTGCNGATAGATTAAAAGTAACTGCTAGTTTATTTAAAAAATCATTAGATGATTTTGATGATAATAGTTTTATAGAATTGGGNACTGTAAAAAATGGAGTATTANGNTCTAATAAAAAAACTGGTAGTCTTGATGCTACTCCATTTGATGATGAAATAGCAACTAAACTATATGATACTGAAGGAGATTTTACAGTTACNGAATTTGATAGTGTTATTACTGAAGCTTTAGATGATGGATTNGGTAATAAGGGTTTATTTAANGAGGGAGAATATACTTANGGTGGGCAAGTTGTCNNTAATGANAATATGGTTTATAAGATGTCTCCAGGTAAGGCATATGTTCGTGGTTATGATGTTGAGATTCCAGAAGCTGTATTCNTAGATGCTCCTAAATCACGTACAACAAAGCAAATAAAGGATGAAGCAATTAGTTATAATACAGGAACAACTCTTCGNTTNAATGGTACGATGGGTTCTCCTGTTATTGGTATAGGNGGAACTTATACNGTTAGTTTNAGNGACAAGAGGATGCATNNNACATCTTCNGATNCACAAGAAAATTANGGTAAAGAAATTGGTGTTGCTAGAGTTTATGATTANAAATTAGAAAGAGGAACTGCAGANTATGATTTTGCTGGAAAAAGTATNCCTACTAACCAATTTAATTTAAGTCTTTATGATGTACAAACAGTAACTGAACTTTTTCTAAANCAACCTNTTACTTTAANTACTCCNACTTANNTTAAAGGAAAGCAGAGTGGTGCAACTGCATTTTTAAAAGAANCTACTACTGATAAAAATNTANTANTTTATGANCAAGAAGGNGAATTTATTCCAAGNGAATCTTTAATTTTTAATGGTGTTGATGATGGAAGAATTGCTGTAGCAATTACAGAGTATGGNATATCTGATGTAAGAGCTGTTTTTAGTCANGGTTATACTGGATTTTCTACNTTTAGTGGTGATGTAGTACANAAAGATGTAAAAAATATNGGTATTGCTAGTATNACNGCTGCACATTATTGGNNTACTTATCCATCNGTAACNATAGGTAATNANAAAGTTCATACTGGAATTTCTACAGTATCTCTTAGTTTNGANAATCCAGTTGATGAATTNTTTAAAAAAGGNGATTTAGTTAGATTTACTAANCCATTAGANACTAGAGAAAAAGTTATTGGTGTNGTTAGTACTACAAANTATAGAGGTCCAAACAGACCTACAGTTCAATATAATGATATGGAAATCACTAACGTAGCNGTTAGTGTGGGTATTGCTCAATCATTACCANCAGAACATATAACTGCAACTGATTTTACNAANATTAATACAGGATTACANNNATCTGANGATAATANTCTTTATACTNCTCTTCCAAAATCAAATGTATCAGAAGTTGATCTTTCNGAGGCTTTTATTACTGTACGNAGAAAGTTTNNNGTAAATATNGATAANGGTGAATTTAATTCATCNACAATACCTACTGCTGGTGAAGATGAATTCTTCTTACCATTTGATGAGGAAAGNTATAGTTTATTNACTACTACTGGAAATCCAATGATATTGGATTCTAATAAAGTTACAGTTTTTACAGATGCNAANGGTAGAAGTGCATTAAAAATGCAAGGTTTTGATTCAANTGTTATTTCTGGAGATTGTGANGTNATTACTACTATACAGAANAAGAAACCAAAAGCAAAACTAAAANTTAGAAATGCTGTNAAAANTNTTATAATNGANAAATCAAANAANCCTCAATCTGGTATAGGTGCTACTACAGCAAATGATGGATTAGTTTATGGTNNNTATCCTTATGGTACTAGNGTNCAGGATGATATAATATCNCTTAATCATCCAGATATTATTGAGTTATATGGAATATATGANTCACAAGACACNGAAGATCCNACTGCTCCTAGACTAGTATTAACTAATATAGCAAGTCCTTCNACTACAACATCNGATTTCTTAGTTGGTGATNTTATAAAGGGTGAATCAAGTGAAGCAATTGCTATAATTGCTGAAATAATNGATGNNGAAACAATNACATTCCTTTATANGAATGATGAATTATTTAAAGAAGGTGAGAGAATAAAAACAACCGAAACAAATTTATATTCTACTATTCANACAGTATCAAATCCTAGTTATAATATTTCAGAAAACTTTACTTATGATGATGGACAGCAATCTAGTTTTTACGATTATGGATACATAACACGTAATAAGGGTGATGAAGCACCTTCTAAAAAAATTAAAGCATATTTCTGTACAGCATCATATAATCCAACAGATACTGGTGATATTACAACAGTTGAGTCTTATAAGAATTTTGATTTCTCAAATGAAATTAGAGAAGTTGATGGATATAGAAATACAGATATTATCGATATCAGACCAAGAGTTGATGATTATACAGTAAATGATGGTGCTACTAGATCTCCACTTGAGTTTTATGGTAGAACATTCGATCAAGCAGGAAATTCTGCTACAAATATACTTGCATCTGATGAAAGTATAGTAGCAACTTTTTCTTACTATCTTGGAAGAATTGATAGAATTTTCTTAAACAAAGATGGAACATTCAAAATAAATTATGGACAACCTTCCGATAATCCAGAATTTCCTAATCCAGTTGATGATGCATTGGAGGTATGTCAAGCAACTCTTCCACCATATGTTTATGATGTATCCGAAGTTTCTATTAATTTCTTAAGTCATAAAGGATATAAGAATATTGATATTAAGAAATTAGAAGATAGGATTCAGAATTTAGAATACTATACAGCACTTTCATTATTGGAAACTAATACCAATAATATGTTTGTTGCTGATAGAGATGGGTCTAATAGGTTTAAGGCAGGTTTCTTTGTTGACAATTTTGCAACATTTAGTACTCAAGAAGAACAAGTTCCTATTAAGAATAGTATTGACCAACAAACAAAACAATTAAGACCAAAACATTATACTACTTCAGTTGATCTTATATTTGGTCCAGTTGTTGATAGTGATCCTA
Source organism: bacterium (assembly GCA_002713605.1). The sequence goes on along the minus strand of PATL01000003.1, from coordinate 4,560 downwards.
CAGAAGATCTTGATTTTGCTGATATTGAGGGAGTAAATGTTAAGAAGTTAGGGGATGCGATTACTTTAGATTATTCTGAAGTAGAATGGCTTAAGCAATCATTTGGAACAAGAACAGAAAGTGTTACTCCTTTCATGATTCCTTTCTGGCAAGGTAGTATTGAGTTAACTCCTGCAGGTGATACTTGGGTTGATACTGTAAGAATTGGTGCAAAGATTATTAATCAAGAAGGTAATTTTGCCCAAACTATGGCAACTGCATCTAGGTTGTTTAATGTAAATCCACAATCTGGATTTGCACCTACTGTTTGGAATTCATGGGCAACTACATGGACTGGTATGGATGCCAATACATGGAGTAGGCAGAGTAGCACAGTAATTTCTAATCAACGTGGATTACGACAAGGAAGAAGAGAATTTGAGAGAACAAAAACAAGAGTTACAAGACAAACTTTAAGACAAGATATTCGGGTAAGAAGACAGTCTAGAACTGGAACTAGAACGCTTGTTGTTGAAGACATTCAGAATACTTCACAGGGTACTAGAATTGTAAGTAGAGATCTTTCACCTTCTATAAGGTCTAGGAATATTACTTTCGATGGTCAAAGATTTAAGCCAAATAAGAGATTATATGCCTTCTTTGATGGTAAGGATGTTACCAAATACTGTGTACCTAAACTATTAGAAATTAGTATGACAACTGGTGTATTCCAGGTTGGAGAAACAGTTATTGGAGAATCATCTAGATCTGGGCAACAAGGTAGTTGGCCTAATCAAAATATACCATCAATTGCCTTTAGGGTTGCTACAGCAAATCATAAGAAGGGTATATATTCCAGTCCTACAAGTACATACCAAGAGAATCCTTATACTAGTACAGTTTTATCTTCAGCATATTCTGGATCATCAACTGTTCTGAATATTGATCTATATTCTTTATCTAATCATCCACAAGGTCAGTTTTCTGGATGGGTTGAGGAGGATATGATTCTCCGTGGACAGAGTAGTGGAGCACAAGCTAGGGTTACTAATGTAAGATTGATTCCTGGTCTTATGGGAATAATGCAAGGATCATTGTTTATTCCTAATCCAAATAACACAAATCATCCAAGATTTGAGACAGGAACTAAAGTGTTCACTTTAATTGATAATAAAAATAATATAGTTAAAGGTGCAGATACAAGGGGAGAAGAAGAATATGTTGCTAGAGGATTTGTAAATACTATACAAGAAACTATTCTTTCTGTTAGAAATGCAAGGATAGAACATAGAGCTACCAATGACAATAGAACAACACGTACTATGGTTGGGTCTGCTCAAGTAGTTAATACAACATCTAATATTAGAACAACTGAGCGTACAATTAGATGGCATGATCCTCTTGCTCAATCTATTTTAGTTGATGATGAAAGTGGAATTTATTTAACTAGATGTGATGTCTTCTTTAAATCAAAGGATGATATGCATATTCCTGTTACTATGCAAATTAGATCAACTGAAAAAGGATATCCATTACAAAAAATTGTTCCTTTCTCAGAGATATCTTTACAACCTGAAGAAGTTGTTTTATCTAGTGATGGATCTGTTGCAACTTCATTCCAGTTTAAAGCACCAGTTTATCTTGAGGGTGGAAAAGAATATGCATTAGCTCTATTATCTAATTCTACAAAATATAGTGTATTTATTTCTAGGGTTGGTGAAGAAGATCTTCTTACAAGATCATATGTTTCACAACAACCATATCTAGGATCTTTATTTAAGTCACAGAATGCTTCTACATGGGAACCAAGTCAGTGGGAAGATCTTAAATTTACTCTTTATAGAGCAGATTTTGTAAATTCTGGTACTGTAGAACTTTACAATCCAGAACTTACTAAAGGAAATGGACAGGAAGCAAGACTTATTCCTGATTCTTTAAGTCTAGTATCTAATCAAGTAAAAGTTGGTCTTGGAACAACAGTTGCAGATGATACTATTGAGTTTGGAAATACCATAACTCAAGTAGGAACACAAGCATCAGGTGATTATGTTGGTACTGCAGGTTCTATTACTGGTTTATTCTCAACTCGTATAGGTGTTGGTTATACTCCTCAAAGTGGAGGAAGTCAGAATTATACTAATGTATCATTAGTTACTCTTAGTGGTGAAGGTAAAGGTGCTGTTATTAATCTTACAGTTCTTTCAGGTTCTCCAATTAACCCAGTCGTTGTTGATGGTGGTAAAGGATATAAGATAGGTGATGTTGTTACTCTTGCCCCATTTGGTAATGAAAAGGCTGGTGAAGGTAATCAAATGACAATTACTACAGTTGGTGCTTCTAATCAAATAGTACTTGATAATGTACAAGGTACATTTGAGACTGCTGGAGTTGGTAAGACTGTTATGGTGACACGTAGTAGTGGTATTACTACTGGATTTAATGACTTTAATGGTGGAGATGTTCAGATATCAAGTATTGATACTGTTACTGATGGATTGCATATTAAAGTTAACCATGAAAATCATGGAATGAATTTCCAAAATAATATTGTTAGCATATCTGGTGCTCAATCAGATCTTAAACCAACTAGATTATCTGCACCTTATTCTGTTGATTCTACTGAGGGTATCTCTGTTAATGACTCAACAATCTTTAAGACTTTCGAAGGAGTTGGTGTTGGAACTACTAATAGGGGATATCTATCTATAGGTGATGAAGTTATTGAGTACAGTAATGTTACTGGTAATGTGATAGGTGGATTTATTGCTAGAGGAACTAATGCAGTTAAGCAAGATTATCCTGTAGGAACTGAAGTATTTAAATATGAACTTGGAGGAGTTAACTTAAAGAGAGTTAATAAGTCACATAGTCTTCAAGATTCAGATGCTGGTTCGGATGGTATTACTTTTGATTCTTATAAATTAAAAATTGATATGTCTGAGAAGTTTAATGTTGAGAATGCTAATCGTAGTAATGATGATGCATATCCTGCCCTTCACTTCAATAGAACGCAATCTGCTGGTGGTGATTTTACTTATGCAACTCAGAACATACCATTTGAGATTATTACTCCAATGATCCAGAACTTTACTCCAAAAGGAACTACATTGTCTGCAACAATGAAGACAGTTACTGGACAAAGTATGAGTGGTGTTGAGACACCTTGGGTAAATTATGGTACTGAGATTTTATCATTAAATACATCAAATTATGTAGATACTCCAAGATTAATAGCATCTAAAGAAAATGAACAGATTAAATTGGAGAATGTTACTGAAGGTAATAAATCACTTAATATGAGATTAAGTCTTAATACTACCGATAGTAGAGTTAGTCCAATTATTGATACTCAAAGAGTAAGTGCTGTATTGACTTCTAATAGAATTAATAATGTTATTACTGATTTTGCATCTGATTCTAGAGTTAATAGTATAGATAATGATCCATCTGCATGTCAGTATATTTCTAAAGAAATAGGTTTAACTAATGCTGCCACATCCATCAAAGTTATCGTTGATGGATATTTAACAACGTTTAGTGATATTAGAGCATTCTATGCAACAAGTGATAAGGATGGGTTTAAACCAGTCTTTACACCTTTCCCAGGATATAAAAACCTTGATTCAGCAGGAAGGATAAAGAGAAGTGCATATTATGATAATAGTACAGGTCTTGCTGCACCTGATATTGGATCAAATGATGGTAGGTCTGATAGTTTAATCACTCCTAATAATGAATTTACTCAGAACCCTGACCAAAGTGAATTTAGCTCTTATACATTTAGTATTGACAATCTATCATCATTTAGAGCATATAGAATTAAATTTGTATTAACATCAACAAGTCAGGTACATGTACCAAGATTACGTAATCTAAGGGTACTTGCATTAGCATAATGTTAAAAGTAGAAGGTCATTCTGATCTTATTAGAGATCCTAAAACCAATTCTATAGTGAATACAAATTCATTAGAATATGAAAAGTATGTTGCTAGACGCAAAGCTTCCACTCAAAATTCTGATAGAGTGGAATCTATTGAGCAGGATTTATCTAATCTAAAAAATGAAATTAATGAAATCAAATCACTATTAAAGGAGATAGTTATCAATGTCAAATAAAAATATAACCTTTAATACTGATGCTGGTGTTCCTGCAGCTGCAAATCTAGTTATTACTACTGGATCAGATTTTTCTACAACATTTACTGTTGTAGATACTAGTAATGCTGCTTTTGATTTTACTGGATATACTGCAGCATCTCAAATGTCAAAAAGTGTTGCTGTTGGGGCAACATTAGGTGCTGTTGGAACGTTCACTGTTGGTATTACTAGTGCATTGGGTGGCAAAATAAATATCTCAATGACTGAACAGAGTACACGTAATCTTTCAGAAGGTCGATATGTATATGATGTAAATGTAAAAACTGGGACTACTGTTAGTAAATTGGTTAATGGAAATATTCTAGTTTATGCTGGAATTTCTACTACACCCTAAATATTATATAAGGAGCATCTGTGTAAATGGCACAACCAGCAAGTAGACAACAACTAATAGATTATTGCAAGAGGCAACTTGGTGCTCC
>PATL01000013.1 GCA_002713605.1 bacterium | reverse complement strand
CACCATACCCCCGCCATGAAAATGTAGATATACACCTCTGATCTCGCCTTGAGGTTTTAAGACCCTACAGGCAACTCCTTCAATAGTTGTTTCAACTGCTCCATCATCAAGCTCAAAAGTCGTGGCAGCGAGAGTATCCCTCATTAGTTGCACATACTCTATTGCTGTTAATTCTCCTGTCTCTTCGGAATTCGAATCTGTCACTCCAGCACCTCCAAGAGCAAGTTGGAGTGAATCTCCGTATTCTTCCCAATCCTGATGCCAAAGTCCCATCTGATGCCTTTCTCATTTCTTGTGTACAAAATAGTTCTATCAAAACAACTATAAGTCATTAAATGGCACAGGCTGATGGCAGAATGTAGAAATGGATAGCGAATCAAACGATAGCGGCCAAGATAATGCCATGAATGAAAGTGCTATGTGGTCTTTCTTCATAGAGGGACTTTCTGATACTGAATTACAAACCCTACATGGCGAAATGCAACATGAAATCCTACAAAGAGCGATTCGGTCCGGTGATCACGAATCAATAATTCAGGAAGCCTTCGAAATTGCTTTTGACCGCTCGGGCTTAGGAGTTAACCCATGGATAGAAGGAAAATTTCTTGTTTGCCCTGGGGCGTTAGTTTCAAAAAGCGCAGGAAATCATCGGTGTCGTTTTGTCAGCGTAGATCAAGAATGGGTCTGGCAGTCAAAACAACTGATTACAGAAACGAAAAAACCTTCTCCTGGAAATGATAAGGGCTTTAGAGCAATTGCTTTGATACCTCTAATTGAGGGTACGGCTATTGATATTGTTACCGGGAAAATGCAGTCAGGCCTTCACAAAGCGGAAAAAGTCGCCTCATTTGAGGTAAAGGAAGAGCAACTTGTTGAAGTTAGTCAGCGAGTAATTTCAGCTGAAGGTATGCATAACTGATTGCTATTTAACTTGTTTGGCTCTTTCTCGGTATTCCATGAAATGGGGAGCCGGCATCTTGATACTTTTGGTAGAGCTCAAAAAATTCCTCACCGAATGGGTCACCACCACGTAAAGGCATGCTCGCCCGAGCTATTGTAAAGTCCAATGGAGCCAACTCAATGGCGTAATCAAAATGCTTCTCAGATTCAGTAATCATGTTGTTTCTTCGCAAGTGCGCTGCCAATCTGAAATGAAGTCTGGCTTGAATTTCTTCATCGGATAGATCATCAACAATGAAACTTGCATCTTCCGGCAAAGCTTCATCTCTAACCCATTCGCGAACTTGCTGCATATGCTTTTCGCGACTAATTCCAGTTATTTCACTGAAAGTGTCAGTGCCAAACTCGCTTGCTGCAGGTCGGGAGATCTTTCCATCCTCATCAATCCATATAACCGAGGGGACATTACTTATTGCAAATAACTCAGTGAGTATATGATCCTTGTCCATTAGGACTGGGTAAGTCACTCCGTTTGCTAATTCAATNATTGAATCTAAATTCTCGTCAATAGCAACAGCTATTACAGTGAATCCCTCTTCTTGCAATTCTTTATGCAGTTCTTGCCAACCTGGCAAGTCAAATGCGCAACCTCACCAACTAGAAAATGCAACGAGAAGCCTTTTTTTCCCTGCCCAGTCGGAGAAAGCTCGATCGACTCCTCCAATATCGGGAAGTACAAAATTTGGCGCAATCTTATCCTTTAGAGCGGCGGAGCGAAGACCAGCAGGTTGGCCGATAGTTACAGTCTTCAACTCTTGAGAAATAAGAGTTGGATGTCCAGTTAAATGCGCTACTGCGCGGAGATTGTAACGATCCTGGTTTTTGATACTCTGCTCTTTATTGATAGGGATGCAAGCGTCATCTTTGCATAAACCCTCTGGCTTTATCTCCCATCCAAAAACAGCTTTGATTTCTGCTGGATCTACGAATGGATCTCCCTCATCCCAATGCCCAACAATTGACGTCACAGAATTGGTAAGAATAGTTATTTCGGAATCGTTTTTCATATCAGCCTCGAAATCTTTCTGGTGTGATTGCATATAGCGAATGGGCGCCACTTGTAGCAGCAGGAAGCAAGCCTGAAACCTGAGGAAGTAATTGCTCAGCAAAGAATGTAGCTGTTTCTATTTTTGCTTGTAGGAATTCTGAATCGTTGCCTTCGTCAATTTGCTTCTTTGCCTGCAAAGCAGATTTTGCTAGGAGCCACCCGCCGACAGTAGTTCCGAACATTCGTAGATAGGGAGTAGCACCAGCCAGCCCATCGTCGGTACTTGCGCCACCTTTCTCAATAAGCCACTCCGTTGCTGCTTGCATATCCTGAACAGCATCTTCGAGAGGGTTTCCGATTCCCTCTAGGTTTGCTGAGTGAAGCTCAGATACAGTTTCATTAATTTCTAGAAGGAGTTCACGGACGACGTCGCCTTTTCTCATTGATAGTTTTCGGCCCACTAGATCAATTGCCTGTATCCCATTAGTTCCTTCGTAAATGCCAGCTATGCGAATATCTCTATAGTGTTGTGCTGCTCCGGTTTCTTCAACGAAACCCATGCCCCCATGGATTTGAATACCTAGGCTGGTGAGTTCGTTTCCAAGGTCAGTACACCAACTCTTTGATAGTGGGGTTAGAAGATCAGTTAATTCGTTACCACGTGTTCGCTCGTCTTTATCGGGATGATGATGGGCTATATCAATGGATTTGGCATTTAGGTATATCATGCATCGCATTGCTTCGATGTATGCTTTCATCGTCATCAACATACGCCGGACATCTGGATGGTCAATTATGGGAACGGATTCTCCTTTTGGAGTATCTGCTCTTCTGCCCTGCATTCTCTCAAGAGCATAATCAAGGGCTTGTTGGTAAGCGCGATCTGCCACAGCAAGGCCCTCTAATCCAACGGCTAACCTTGCTTGGTTCATCATGGTGAACATATACCGCATTCCAGAGTTTTCTTCNCCAACGATATATCCAGTTGCTCCACCATTATCTCCAAACTGGAGTACGCAGGTAGGTGATGCGTGAATTCCCAGCTTATGTTCGATAGATAGGCATTTGATGTCATTTTCCTCGCCAATGCTCCCATCATTGTTGATGACAAATTTTGGAACGATAAAAAGGCTAATTCCTTTCGTGCCTGGAGGAGCATCTGGCGTTCTGGCGAGAACTAAGTGGACTATGTTCTCTGTTAAATCGTGCTCGCCCCACGTAATGTATATTTTCTGTCCAGTAATCTTATAGGTTCCATCGTCTTGTATCTCCGCTTTGGTAGTTAGAGCCCCGACGTCTGACCCAGCTTGAGGTTCTGTTAGGTTCATTGTCCCTGCCCATTCGCCAGTAATTAATTTGGGTAACCATGCGAGCTTTTGTTCTTTGCTCCCATGTGCTGTAAGCGCATGGATTGAACCTTGAGTGAGCATTGGGTTGAGTGATAAGGCCATGTTCGCAGCAGTAAGCATTTCGGTGATTGCTATGCCTACTAGCCATGGGAAACCACCACCTCCATACTCTGGGTCAAAACTTATAGCACCCCATCCGGCATCAACATACTGAGCATATGCTTCGCGAAACCCAGTAGGTGTAGAAACACTACCATCATTATTCAGTAAGCTTCCTTCAAGATCTCCCGTTCGGTTGGTAGGAGAAATTACTTCATTGAAAAAGCGACTTGCTTCGTCNAGAAGCGAATCAAGTGCTTCTAANCCNACTTCNTTGAANGCAGGNANTTCAGATAAAGATTCAACANCAACAACTTCCTTGAGTGCAAATTTCATATCGTCAAGAGGGGGAGAATATTCGCTCATTGCTGTCTTTCTTCTAGATTCTGGTCTCCTTCTATGATGCTATGCAGACCTCGTTTTACCCAACTTGTTTTGAATAATTATTTCACATTCTAGCAAGTGGCAATAGTTGATTAGGATGGTAGGAAACGATCAACTTTTTAAGCGTAAGCTACGTATATGCATATTCAATATGGTTTTGGATCCGTTCATGAGGTAAAGGTATATGATCAGGATCACTTTCTAGGATTTCTTTCCCTTACCATAGAAGAACCCAAACCGCAGGAAAATGTTGAGTGGGTTGGACAGATACGTGGCTCTGATTATTTAGTATGGGGCCTTAACCACAAAAAGGTTCGGTTGAAGTTTCCTCAAGGCGAGAATGTGTACGTCGTAATTCGGTCTGGTGGGCGAGCGGTGCCTGTCAATTAATGGGGGGTTATTAGTTCGCGATAATGGAGCTAACAATAGATTTCGCTGCTTCAGCTGGCGAGGTTTCTCTTTCGAGAACTTTTGCAATATGGCTCGCCCCGACTTCAGATTTAAGGATGTCACTTGCTATTGATCCAATTAGTAATTCGATTCTGTTTTGGATTTCCATTACTAGGCGGCCTCTTCGACGAATATGTATTTTCTCAGAATTGTGAAGATATTCTCCATGAGATTTAATGGCATCAAGAACTTCATCAGCACCGGTGCCATCAAGTGAATTTGCCATAATAATCGGAGGCCTGTAGCCCGTCATTTGCTCAAGACCTGAGACATGCCCTAAGTCCAACATTAACTCTAAATCCCGTCTTGCGTCGCTCGCTCCTGGTCTGTCTGATTTATTAACGACAAAAATATCCGCAACTTCAAGGAGGCCTGCTTTATTCGCCTGCACAGCGTCACCCATGCCAGGAGTAACAACAACGACCGTAGTGTCAGCTGCACCTGCAACATCAACTTCTACCTGACCAACTCCCACAGTTTCAATAATTACAGGTTCATACCCAACAGCGTCAAAGAGTTGGATAGCTGCTGGAACAGCTAATGCAAGTCCTCCAGAGTGGCCTCGTGTAGCCATTGAGCGGATAAAGGATTCTTCACCCGCAAGATCATCCATTCGTATCCGGTCTCCGAGAATAGCTCCTCCAGTTAGAGGAGAAGATGGGTCAATAGCTAGGACAGCTAATTTGTCACCAGCTTCTGAAAATAGTTTTAAGAGCCTACCTGTCAGCGTTGATTTTCCTGAACCTGGAGCTCCGGTGATTCCAACTACATGAGTATTCCCTGATACTTGATGCGCCAGGCCTGCAATAATTTCAGCTTGGTCCCCGCCACGTTCGATAGCAGTTAAGAGCTTGCCTAGGCTACGTCGTTCTCCTTTGACTGCACTCTGGAAGAGTGCAGTTGCCGCATCGCTCGATGAATTCACGCTTTGTCTCGTGCAGAAATTGCATCCTGTACTGTAGCCACTACTTCTTCTGCAGGCGCACCTGGCCCTAAGACAGCAGCAATTCCAGCATTCATTAATTCCTCAACGTCTTCGTCAGGTACGATTCCGCCGATGATTAGAGGTACATCTAATCCGGCCGCTGTTATTGCCTCAGCCATTTTGGGTCCAAGTGTTAAATGGCCAGCGTTATGCATAGAAAGACCAATGGCATCTGCATCTTCTTCTTCCGCAGCTGCGACGATACTTGCCGTTGTCTGCCGCAAACCTAAATAGATAACTTCCATTCCAGCATCGCGCAATATTCGTGCAACTACCTTGATGCCACGATCGTGACCATCTAAGCCTAATTTAGCTAAAATCACTCTTTGTTGCTGGTCGCCCATTTTTGGTCTCCTTCACTTTCGTTTTATTAAACTATTGCCTTTTCAACGTATGTCCCGAAAACCACTTCCATGGCGTTGGCAATTTCTTCTTCAGTAGCGTAGGTCTTTACTGCTTCAATGATCGCAGGCATTAAATTGCGCGTTGGGTCTGAAGCCACAGCAGTAATTTCGGAGAGAGCACTATTGACGTTTTCTTGATTTCTTTTCGTTTTAACATCATTTAGTCTCTTAAGTTGGTACTCCTCGGTTTCAGAACCAATTCGCAAGAGATTTCTGTCATCTGGGTTATCCCCATCGGTGTATTCATTTACTCCAACAATAATGCGTCTTCCAGAGTTCACTTCACGTTCAAACCTGTAAGCTGCATCGGCGATTTCGCCAACGAAATATCCATTTTCAATCCCATTGAATGTTCCTTCGAGAATTGAACCATTTCCTAGGTCATCAAGATGCGCGAATATGGCTTCAGCTTGCCTCTCCATTTCATCAGTCATCCATTCAACGTAGGGTGAGCCTCCTAGGGGGTCAGCTACGTTCACCACTCCGGTTTCATGGGCAACAATTTGTTGTGTTCTTAGCGCTATCCGAGCCGCATCTTCCGTTGGAAGAGCTAACGCTTCATCAAAGCTATCAGTATGAAGCGACTGGGTTCCCCCTAAAGCTGCGGCAAGTGCCTGTATTCCAACTCTAGCGATATTAATTTCGGGCTGTTGAGCTGTCAGGGAAACACCTGCGGTTTGCGTGTGAAATCTACATAGCATGGCCTTTTCATCTGTTGCCCCGTATCGTTCTTTCATCCAACGAGCCCAAATCCGTCGAGCAGCTCGGAATTTGCCTATTTCTTCAAAGAAATCGCTATGGCTGTTAAAGAAGAAGCTGAGGCGTTTACCAAACTCATTAACGTTTTGCCCAGCAGCGATAGCAGCTTCTACGTAGGAGAACCCGTTAGCTAATGTAAATGCTAATTCTTGTGCTGCCGTGCTTCCCGCTTCTCTAATGTGATAGCCAGAAATAGAAATGGGGTGCCATTTTGGCATTTCAGCTGTGGTGTACTTGACCATGTCCGTGACGATACGCATTGAGGGGCGAGGGGGGTAAATATATTCTTTTTGTGCCTGATATTCCTTAAGAATGTCATTTTGGATTGTTCCAGCAAGCTGGTGAGGCTCAACTTCAGTTTGCTCGGCTACAGCGACGTACATAGCTAGAAGTGTTGCTGCAGGACCGTTTATCGTCATAGAGGTAGAAACTTGTGACAAATCAATATCAGCAAATAAATCTTCCATGTCTGCGAGAGTGTCAACTGCTACACCAGCTCGTCCGACTTCACCCAGCGACCATTCGCTGTCGGAGTCACGACCCATGAGAGTCGGCATATCAAAAGCAGTTGACAGTCCAGTTCCACCATTTCGTAGAAGTTCTTTGAACCTTAAATTAGTATCTTCGGCCGTCCCAAATCCAGCAAACATTCTCATTGTCCATAGACGTGACCTATACATAGATGGGTAAATTCCCCGTGTGTAAGGATATTGACCGGGAAACAAGTCATCTCCATAGACAGGCTCAACCGGTACCCCTGACATCGTTTCAAAATTTGAGTCCCTCAATGAGGCTTGCTGATACTCAAGCTCCCATGCTTCGCGTGCGTTAAGTTCTTGATTCTCTTCAGTTCCCATGACCACTCCTTACAAGTTAACCGGTTTTATTCTAGACCAATAAGGTAAATAAATTTCTATTTCGGTATTTTCAAAGTTACTGTCTTGACAGTTATGAGCAGTAACGAATTTAATCTAGCCTAGAGGTCATTCACTAATTGTGGGGGGGACGTGTACAAAGAATTATCCCAAGCCTGGGCAGAGCTTACTTCAGAGGGGGCTCAGTTCGAATTGGAGGAAGTGAATGTCCGAGGAATAGATCTTCTTTGTTACAAAAATCAACCAGCGACTCTCAGGGACTTTTGGCTATCAAGCTTGAGGTTTGATAATGCAGATTATCTAGTGTACGGAAATGAGCGAATCTCCTATGCTCAAGCACATGAATACGTCGCAAGTGTAGCTAATTGGTTAATTGAGAATGATGTACAGGTAGGTGACAGGGTAGCGATAGCTATGCGGAATTATCCAGAGTGGATGTTAGCGTATTGGGCGTGTATGAGTATCGGTGCTACTTGTGTCGGTATGAATGCTTGGTGGGCGACCCCTGAATTAGAATATGCGCTCAATGATTCTAAGCCAAAGGTAGTTATTGCAGACGAAGAGCGGCTTGGGCAGCTGATTACATTACAAAATTTAGGTGAATCTCCTCAGTTAGTGGCGGTTCGTGCGGTAAACGGATCATCTCGTGTTATTGAGTGGGATTTTCTTATAGAAAAGGGCGGTGAGATGCCTGAGGTTGTGGTAGATCCTGATTCAGACGCATGTATTTTCTATACTTCAGGAACGACTGGACGACCCAAAGGCGCACAACTCACTCATCGGGGTTGCGTGGCTAATGCAATGAGTCTTGCGTTCGCTCACGTAGTTCAGTCTCTAGCTTCATCGCGAGCACGTGTCACATCAACCAAGCCTCCAGCTAAAGAGGTATCGCAACCCTCTGCCCTAGTCATTACGCCCCTGTTTCATGTAACAGCTAATAATTGTGTTGCGCATTCAATCACGATGGCTGGTGGGAAGTTAGTGCATATGTACAAATGGGATGCTGGTACAGCTCTTAAGCTAGTCGAGTCCGAACAGATAACGACCATAAGTGGCGTTCCAGTTATGTCCAGAGAACTAATTGCCCATCCCGACTTCGAAAGAACAGATACGTCATCCCTCAAAGCACTTGGTGGTGGCGGCGCCCAGTTGCAACCAGACTTAGTAGAAAAGATTGAAGCTACCGTTGAAACCGCCCGCCCTGGAACAGGTTACGGTATGACAGAAACTTGCGGAATAATAACTGCAATTTCAGCTGATTTCTTCCTTGATAAACCGGAAAGCGCAGGCCCTGCAATGCCATGTTTCGAAGCTCAATGCTTTGACGATGATGGGAAAGCAGTTCCGGATGGTGAGATTGGTGAGCTATGGGTTAAGGGCGCCCAAGTTATTAAGGGGTATCTAAATAGGCCTGAGGCGACGTCTGAAGCAATAACCGAAGGTTGGTTACATACCGGGGATATAGCAAGAATTGACAAAGACGGTTTTATTTTTATTGTTGATAGGAAGAAGGATATGGTACTGCGAGGAGGAGAGAACGTGTATTGTGCCGAAGTCGAATCAGCGATATTCGAGCATGACGCAGTTGGTGAGGTATCTGTTTTTGGAGTCCCAGATGACCGCCTCGGAGAGGAAGTCGCTGCAGCAGTTTATTTAAAGGGCGGTCACTCAATAAATGCAGACCTACTTAGAGCTTTCTTAGAAGCCAGAGTGGCTAAACATAAAATTCCTCAATACCTGTGGTTTCTGGAAAAGCCGCTACCTAGGAATGCAAGTGGTAAATTTCTAAAAAGAGAACTTCAGGAAACGTTAAATTTGAAAGACGCAAGTTAGGAGAAATAAACATGGAATTAGGAATATTCGGATCCTCTCGCAATATTGATGACCTAAAGAAGCAGGTTCAAGAAGCGAGAGACCTTGGGTATGCCACATTTTGGACACCGCAAATTTTTAACCTCGATGCATTAACGGCTTTGGCTGTTGTCGCTGAATCGGTTGAAGGTATCCGTTTAGGTACCTCAGTGATTCCAACTTATCCACGGCACCCCATGATGTTAGCTCAACAAGCGCTAACCGTTAATCAGGTCTCAAATGGCAGACTAGATTTAGGTATCGGGTTATCTCACAAGCCGGTTGTTGAAGGAATGTGGGGGATATCATTTGATGCTCCTGTAGGTCATATGAGCGATTACCTTCAAATTCTTATGGCACTTCTTCATGAAGGAACAATCTCGTATGGAGGGAAGCATTTAACAAGCAGAGGCGGTATTGACGTACCAGCTGACCCTCCTCCTGTTCTTGTAGCTGCACTGGGTCCTCAAATGTTGAAACTAGTAGGCAGGATTGCTGATGGAACGGTTACTTGGATGACGGGGCCGGAGACTATCCGGAATCACATATCACCAGTTATAAATGCGTCTGCGGAAGAGGCTGGAAGACCAATTCCTAAAGTTATAACCGCAGTTCCTGTTTGCATAACTTCTGATTCTGATCTTGCTGAGGAATATGCTAAAAGAGACTTTGGATTCTATGGTGATTTGCCTTCATACCGAGCGATGCTTGAACGCGAGGGGCTCGCTAATTCTTGGGATATTGCATTAAGTGGAAGCTTTGAACAAGTTGCAGAAGGCCTTCAGAATTATGCTGATGCTGGGGGAACTCAGGTAGTTGCAGCTATTTATGGCCCAGATGAGGATAGAGAGCGTACCATTAGCGAGTTAGCACAATTAATTCGCTAATTTTCAGGCGGCCAAAGAATTTCGTCCCTCTTATCATTATTAGAGTTTTGGGGATCGCTTAGCGTTTGCGAATCCTCCAGGTTTGAATGTGGGAAATGGCAGGCAACCCAATGATCTTCTTTCCCAATTTGGAGTAGCATGGGCTCCTCTTCTTTGCATATGTCTTCCGCTCTCGGGCACCTAGTTCTAAAACGGCAACCGCTTGGTGGGTTAATTGCAGAGGGTAACTCCCCGTCGAGTAAATCTACAGCCCCTGAATGTATATTCTCAGGATCCGGGATAGCGGCTAGTAGGACGCGAGTGTATGGGTGAGCCGGCTTCTCATAGATCAAATCGCTATCCCCGATTTCGCACATTTTTCCCAGATACATAACTGAAACCCGGTCACTGATATTCTTTACAACTGATAAATCATGACTGATAAAGATAACGGTGAGTCCGAATTTGCTCTTCATGTCTTCAAGCAAATTAATTATTCTCGCTTGAACAGATACATCAAGAGCTGAGACAGGCTCATCACAAATGAGTATTTGTGGATTAAGTGCCAGTGCTCTTGCTATCGAAATTCTTTGGCATTGTCCTCCTGAGTATTCATGAGGTTTTTTGGTTCTGGCTTCATCTGGGTCTAGTCCCACGCTTTCAATTAGAGTGCTGGTTTCTTGCCCCAAATCACCCCAAATTTTTGATCCTTCGTTTACAATTTCAAAGACATTTCTTCGAGGGTTTAATGAGCTAATAGGGTCTTGATATATCATTTGCATATTTGGCCGGATATTTCTTAGTTCTTTTTTCGGTAGATCCATTAAATCAGTGTCTTTAAACATTACCGAACCTGATTTCGGCTTTGGAAGTTGGATGATCGCCTTGGCAGTCGAAGACTTTCCACATCCAGACTCGCCGACGATACCTAAGGTTTCACCGACTTCTAAATCAAAGCTTATTTTTGAGACAGCGTGAACAAAGTTTTTTCTATCACTTGGAAACTCAACTACTAGATCCTCAACTTTAAGAATTATATTTTCTGATTCACTGCGAAGGTGGTTCTTCCCTGAGCCTGCCATTACTTCAGCACCCTTCTTTGTGAAATCTTTAAACCTGCCGCTGTAAAGCCCTTTTCTGCGTTCTTTTGGTATGCGTCTTTGTTCTCTTGGGTGCCTACAGGATAGAAGCAAGAAAAGCTGTGCCTTCCCTTTGCTGTTACCTCAGGCTCATCAGTAATACATTTTTCTTGAGCATAAATGCATCGAGGCGCAAATTTGCACCCCTCGGGAGGGTGTATTAAGTCCGGCGGGGATCCTGGTATTGGAATCAGTCTTGTATGCTTTGGGTCTTTTAAGCGAGGGATAGCAGCGGTGAGCGCTTCAGTGTAAGGATGCGACATTTCTGTAAATATCTTTTCTGCAGGAGCGTGTTCCATTACTTTGCCGCCATACATGACAAGGATTTCGTCTGCGCGGCCTCTAGCGACTCCTAAATCATGTGTGATTAGTACTACCGACATTTCTCTCTGATCTTGAAGTTCTCGGAGCAGATCTAAAATGTATTTTTGGACGGTCACGTCTAAAGCCGTTGTTGGTTCATCAGCTATTAGCAAGTCGGGTTTGATGGCCAACGCAATTGAGATCATAACCCTTTGTCGCATCCCGCCTGAGAGTTGATGGGGATATTCACTGAATCTCTTCTCAGGGTCAGGGATACCAACTAATTTGAATAGCTCGACTACTTCTTTTTTTGCTTCCTTCTTCGTTAGGCCTTGATGAAGTTGTAGAGGTTCGGCTACTTGCTTACCAACTTTCATTACGGGATTTAATGAAGACATAGGGTCTTGGAAAATCATAGCCATACTTGTGCCCCAGAAATTTTGCCTTGATAACCCGACAATTTCTTCGCCTATAAATTTAGCTGACCCATCTTCGATAGTATTGCCGTCGGTTAACAGGCCCATCAATCCTCTATTTAAAACTGTTTTGCCAGAACCAGATTCACCGACGATAGCCAGTGTCTCACCCCTTTCGAGGGAAAATGAAACGCCATTCACTGCTTTTGCGAGTCCACGTTCTGTTCGAAAGCCGATTTTATAATTCTCAACTTTCAATATTGGTGGTTGGGTCTCAGTCGTGGGTGACATAAATGCTCCGTGTATCAAAGACGTCTTGTAGTCTGTCACTCATGTAGTTAAATGAAGCAACTGTAAGGAAAAGAAAAGACATTGGGATGAAGGAAACCCACGGACTCGTTTGAAGAGTTGAAATATCTGCTCCAAGGAGGATCAATTTGCCCCATGTACTAGAACCCTGAACGGATAAACCAAGAAATGCTAGGGTTCCCTCGCCTACAATTGAAATTGCAACCACAACCATTGCTAAAGTAACCATCGGGATAAGGACATTGGGGAATAGTTCGCGCAGTAGGATGCGAGAGCGTTTTGCACCAAGGGTGGTAGCAGCTGTTACAAACTCTCTCTCAGCAAATGTTAATGTCTGGGCTCTCGCTAGCCTTCCTATAGGCGCAATAGATAGAATCCCAAATGTTAAAGAGATAGTTAAAAGAGACCTATCTAAAATTGTGATGATAAGAATCGTCAAAACGAGTCCCGGGAAACTGAGGCTCAATAGGAAAAGGCCAGACACGAGCTTATCGATCCAACCTTTTAGAAAACCTGCGAGCATTCCTAATGAACCTCCAATCACGAGCCCAAATAACGTAGTAAGACCTCCAACCGCTAATGAAATTCTGGCACCGTATATAGTTCTACTGAATATGTCTCGTGCATCCTGATCAGTCCCAAACCAATGCTCTGAGCTTGGAGAATATGGGGGGATAGTCGGTTGGTCTTCTAGCTTTTTCGTTAGGGGGTTTTCTCGTTGCTCATATTGGACAAAATTCTCTCCGGGGTCTTTGAGTGGGAGTATCGGAGCGAGAATGGCGACCAAACTAATTACAAAAAGCCAAAAAACGGAGAGCCAGAAACCAAAACCAAGTGTTTTTTTTACTGCTTCTGATCCGGCTTTGTCAGTTTCATCAAATTCGGCCACTGCATCAGGAAATGCATCATCCTTACTCACGTTCATAAGACAGTCACTTTCTTTCGTTGGCCCTGTCCGGTGTTCCTTATTCGTGGATCAAGAACTGAGTATAAAATATCGGCCAAGTAATTAAGAACCATGAATCCACAAGACACCAGCATCACAATTGCTAATACGACGGGGAAATCATCGCGAAGAACAGCTTCTATGATTGCAAGACCTATACCTGGAATCCTGAAGAAACTTTCAACGACTATTGAGCCGCCAATCATGAATCCGACATTAATTGCCAAAAGAGTAATAAGTGAAAATAAGGAGGAGCGAAGAGCATGGACGTAAAGGACACGTTTTCTTGGGACTCCTTTAGATTTGGCCATGAGAATAAAATCCTCACGAAGAGTCGTTATCATATCCGTTCTTAATAGTCTTGCGTATTGTGCTGCAGCCCCTATCCCCAGTGTGATAGCTGGGAGAATGAGTTGAATAAGCCTATGGTTGTGGCTAAACCCCCAAAATGGATCTATGGCATTGTATGTGTCTGGTAACCAGTCAAGTTTTACCGAGAATAAGTAATAAAGTAGAACGGCCGTTGCAAATGAGGGAAGGGATATTGCGGCAAATGACGCCATTGTAAGGCCTTTGTCAACGCGACTGTTTGCCCGAGCTGCTGAGGTTACAGCCCATGGAATAGCCAACCCTAGAGCAAACAGTTGTGCGATAAGCATTAACTCAAGGGTTCGAGGTAGCCGCTCTTTAATTAGGTCGCTAACGGGTGGTTGGCCAGTCGTGCTGAACTGAACACCAAAGTCTCCTCGAACAAAATCCCATGCCCATCGCGCCCATTGTTCGGGTATTGACTTATCGAGGTGGTAATCAGCTTTTGCTGCTTCGATAATTTTTAAACTTTCTGGACTTTCAGTGTCTCCCGCAATTGGGCCCAGGATATTGAATAGAGGATCGCCTAAGAAGCTCATTGATCCAAATGTCACCATTGAAATTAAAATCAAAAGTAAACATAAAGCTAACAACTTCCTAACGACTAGCGGCAAAGCAACCCCTCTATCTAGTTTAAAGACTTAAACCTACAGACATTGTAGCGCTGAAACTGTATGTGTGGTTTAAGCAAAGACATTGTGCATTGCAAGTCTGATGAACAAAGGACCTCGAGGCTGGATAGTCCCGAGGTCCTTTGAACACCGATTAGTCTCGAGCGATAAACGTTGTGTTGAACCAAACGTCTCCGTTGATCAAGCAATCAAGAGCTTTCCCATTTGGAGCTGTAACCCCACAAATATTATAAACATCATCACTTACAGCTACATCCCAGATTGAGTGGCTATGGAATATGTATAAGAAGGAATCGTTTATTCTTTGGGATACTTCTTGGTATATCTCTATTTGCGGTTCCACTTCAGTCTCTAATTTTGCTGCGGCAAGTAGTGCATCTCTTTCCTCATCACAATAACGAGGCCAATTCAAGGAAAGTGCACCGATGGTGTCGCATCGCAGCCATGTGTGGTCAGTTGAAGGATTGACATAGCCAAATTGGCGCCATCCAACAGCATCAAATAGGCCTATGGCAACTTCTTGAATATGTACACCCTGTGGTTTCATATCAATCGTTACATTAAAGAATTCTTTCCATCCTTCAATCAAGACTTCAGCTGTTCTTTCGCCAGCAACGGATGGTCCTGAATACTGATATTCCATATTTATTTTTCCATTTGTGCAAGAAGTTGGCACATCAGCGCAATATTCTTCCACTAACGGTGCTGCAAGCTCAGGGCTATCGGTGACCATCACTATGTCAGGATTGTAATAAGGCTCATCAGGAGTAAAGATTTGGTTTGCCGTTCGAGGAATTCCTAAATTAATCAGACTTTGATAATTCTCATTTGGAGTTGCCAAGAATAATGCTTCCCGAGCGCGTTCATCATTGAACGGAGCTTTACCAGCTTGAAGCATGGTGAAAGATTCATCTCCAGTATCTTCAAAGAACTGATTTATTCCATCAGCTTCAGCCAAGTCAACTATTGTAGGAACATTTGTCGTTACTAAACCATCAATTTCGCCTTCTTGAAGAAGTGACCCTCGGATATCTGAATCTGTGATAACAACAAATTCAATAGCATCTAGGTATGGGGTTCCATTCCAATAGTTTTCGTTTCTAACTAAAGTCGTTTGAGAGTCCAGTATTCGAGAATCAATTCTGAAAGGTCCTGAGCCAACAGGAAGCTGATCAAGTGTGGGGTCCTCAAGTGCTGCTTGGAGCCATGTAGGGGATGCGACCATTCCCACCTGGCTGGTTAGAAGTGTGCTCGGATAACGACAGTCACCCTGTAGCAAGTTATACCGAAGTGTGAGGTCATCAACAATGTCGAGAGCACCTTCGGTTGGGAAAAGATACTTAACTGCGAGGCCCACCAATGGGTCTGATAACTGAGCGTTAAAGTTAACTGCAACTGCAGCAGCGTTTAATGGCGTCCCATCATGAAATTGGATTCCACTTCGTAGTTTTATGGTCCACTTAGTACAGTCATTATTCGTTTCCCATGACTCAGCAAGCCACTCCACACCATTTCCGTCTTCGTCGATTTTAGCGATGGTATCAAAGACCGCATATGCCATTGTTCTTCCGGAAGCTGACAAAGCTGAGGCCGTTGGGTTTAACCCATCGCTTTCTGCTTCTATACCCCATCTAAGTGTTCCCCCAGAGACAGGATCAATAGTAACTTCCTCTTCTTCTGCAACTACCGCTTCTTCTTGTTCTGGTGCTGCTTCCTCTTCTGTTTCCTCAGCTACCTCAGAAGTTTCACTTGCGCTGCTTTCCGATGAACTATCAGTAGTTTCAGATGCGGATGAGCTATCAGATGCGGATGAGCTATCAGATGATGATGAACTATCATCGTCACTTCCTCCACATGCCGTTGCGAATGTAGTTATAGCCAAAAAGGCAATTAACAATTTGAATAACTTGGATCTGTGCATACAGGAACCCTCTCATTTCCAATGTGAATGTAATTCCAGTCTTCTATCGCTGGGTTGATTGTGCAAGTTACTAATCATAAAGTTGCGAAAATAATTGATTTTTTCTTTAATTTAGAGAAAAAATCCCCCTGTAACTGTTAAATCGTTGAAATTCGGGCAGTATTTCTATGTGAGCGAAACTCTTTTATGCCTTGAAGGTATTTCATATAATCATCCCGATGGCTTAGGTTTACGAAATATTAATTTAACCATTGCCAGAGGTGACCGTATCGCAGTGGTGGGTGGAAATGGAAGCGGGAAAAGCACCCTCGCAAAAATAATATCTCAACGACTTACACCTACTTCTGGAGTTATATCGGGAATTTGCAGTAACCCGGAAAATATAGGGACAGTTACAGATCTTCGTCGCTTTAATAGTGAAGAAACAGTTGTTTCAGCCTTGCAAGCAATTTGTGGAGGAGATCCAAAGAAGACAATTTCAAATGTGAATCTGGATCCTGAGATTCTTCACCGGCGGATAGGAAGGCTAAGTGGTGGGGAATCCTACCGTGTTGCATTAGCAGCCCAATTAGAAAATAAAGCACCGATCCTTGTGCTTGATGCGCCATCGTCAATGCTTGATGCACGTTCGGCGGACTCTTTGGTCGAAGCGCTGGCGAATCGCGAGGAAGCACTTCTTGTGTTCACAGCAGATATAACTGTTGCTATTGAGACCTGTCAAACTGCTGTGCTTCTTGAAAAAGGTCAAGTTGTCGCCTCGGGGCCGACTATAGAGATCCTTACTGATAGCGAACTGCTTAAACAGCATGGCGTTGATATGCCTTCTGCTTTGTCCACCAGTTGGCTTCGCCGGAGAGCGCGCAGCCAAAAGGTTCAGGGAGTTGTTTCTATTCAAGAGTTTGGAGAAGGTGAAAGAATAGCTAAAGATATTGCTGAACAGGTCGCTGAGTTCTTCAGTCAGTTTCGTTCTGATTTTCTTGAAGTTACTCAAAGAGCTAGGGACAATTTCGCTAAACAAGAGTTTGCGCAGCATCAAATTAATTCTCAAATACGTCTTCTTCTGCACCGGCAACTTGTAAACCAGTGTGTTGAAATCATCAATCCTGCTTTGGAGAATTTGGAAGAGAGCAAGAAGAGAAAGCTATGGGTTTCAGCAAGACGCATATTCGCGCAAGCTATTGCGTGGAGATCAGACTCTGAATTAGCAGAAACGTTTTTTAATTCCGTGACGCGTCGGTTGTTTACGTTAGTGGGCTTTGATGATGATCTTGAGTTTAGGTGGTTTGGCGGAATCGCTCTTCCTGTTGTTGACCCAGGTCAGGGCGAAGTCCTCACATTTCGACTTCGAACAACCACCGAAAAGCTGATACAGGCTGTGTTAGAAGCGTTCGATATTGGTCAAGATTGGCAAAATTTGCAACGAGATTCCGCCAATATCGCCCTTGCAATAGAGAAACACCTTTCTGAGACGTGGGAAGCTACAATGCCCGTAGAGATTGATGTTCTTAAGCCGGTTTTTTACCGTAATCGTGGAGCGTACCTTGTCGGCCGAATTCGATATCTTACACGGGTTTCACCTCTTATAATCCCTCTTCGTGCGACTGACAGTGGGGTCGTGTGTGATGCTGTCTTACTTACAGAGAACCTAACCAGTAGGATTTTTGGATTTACTAGATCGTACTTCCATGTGAATACCAAGGAACCAGGAGCAATAGTAGCGTTTATCAAAACGCTCATCCCGCTCAAACCGGTAGCCGAACTATATACGGCTATTGGGTATAGTGCTCATGGGAAGACCAGCTTATTCAGAGCCATCTATAGGCACCTCTCAAATTCAACGGACCGGTTTGAAACAGCAAGAGGAATACCAGGAATGGTAATGACAGTCTTTACTCTGCCTTCTTTTGGTGTGGTCTTTAAGGTGATTAAGGACACATTTCCTCCGTCAAAGAAAATTACGCGAGCACAGGTTATGGACAAATACAAAATGGTTTTTGCACATGACCGTGTTGGAAGAATGGTGGA
>PATL01000012.1 GCA_002713605.1 bacterium | reverse complement strand
GAACCACGAGGGGTCCAGCAAGAGGTGCTCTGATAATTTCATCTTGTTCGCCTTGAATAGTGGCGATAATGTCACCTAATCGACCTGTTCGGGCTTGTTCCATTGTTGCAGCAAGAGTCATCCTCCCTTTGAAATAAGGCGCGTCAGAATCATCAATGATGTCTTCGCCAAAGAATTCATCTTCGATTCCTAAAAGTTTTTTTCCTCGAGAAGCAAAGTGTCGGCGTCTGGTTAATCCCATAGCTTCTCGACCTGTCGCCCTATAAAACGGTTCAGAGATGGGTGCACGCCAGTCAACTGTGATTGGATCCTGTTTTTCATCCCATACAGCAATTCGTCCTATATAGAAGGACTCGTTTGTATCATCTTCACCAAACTGATCAATTCGACCAAAAACTAGTGACGCATCGCCAATATCAAGCTGAGATAATCGTTTACTAACCTGGTCAGCGATCACATCTTTTTCAAATCTCGCTTGGTGAGTTCCNCCCTTTCCAGATTCAACCAAATTATGAAGTTTCTTTGCTTCTAGGTTTGCCCTCTCAAGAATTCCATACGCATTTTCAATGTATTCCTGTTCAGCTTTAAAGTCTGGATGAATGAGGATCACCTCCTTAAAAGATCATATTTAAGGGCATTGAGGTAGCTATTAACTCTAGCGATCTTTTAATACTTCGCATCACTAGTTTTCCTTGCAGTTAATTTGTAAGAGTTTGGAAGCATTTATTGTGGCCAACTGCTCTAGATTTATGTTGTGGGAGATTTAAGGTTGATCAACGATACTTTTTTAAAAGCATGCAGGGGCGAACCGGTTGAATACACGCCTATTTGGTTTATGCGACAAGCAGGAAGGTCTCTGCCTGAATACAGAGCTCTCCGGAAAGAAGGAAGCATCCTCAATGCTATTAAGGATCCAGAGATATCAACTGAAATAACTCTTCAACCTATACGCCGTTATGACGTAGACGCAGCAATTCTGTATTCAGATATTGTTGTCCCAGTTCATGCGATTGGTTTTGGAGTNGACATTAAACCTGGGGTAGGTCCGGTTGCGGTTGACCCATTCAAATCTTCCTCAGATCTGAATCGGCTACGTTCACTAAATCCTGAGGTTGATACACCATATGTGCTTGAAACAATTCACCGGCTTGTAGATGCGCTTGAGGTCCCATTAATAGGTTTTGCTGGCGCGCCTTTTACTGTTGCCAGCTATCTAATTGAAGGTGGACCGTCGCGTTCGTATCAAAAAACAAAGGCAATGATGTTCAGCGACAAGGCTTTATGGAATTCCCTTATGGAGAGATTGACAGATATCACGATTGAGTCGTTGGTTTCTCAGGTTGAAGCTGGTGCGAGCGCTATTCAATTATTTGACTCGTGGGCTGGTTCCCTGTCGCCTGCACAGTATGAACATTTTGTGCTCCCATACTCACAAAAAATATTCGAAACCCTTTCTNACTACTCTGTCCCTCGTATCCATTTCGGAGTTGGAACTGGAGAAATACTCCACTTGATGAGTGCTGCAGGTGCAGATGTAATAGGAGTCGATTGGCGTGTCCCCATTGATGAAGCGAGGAGACGCATCGGAGTAGGTAAATCTGTACAAGGCAACCTAGACCCATCGATACTCGGAGGCGATTGGGAACTAATTTCTGAAGAAGTGCTAGACATTCTTGAAAAAAATGCTGGGCAGCGTGGCCATATCTTTAACTTAGGTCACGGTGTAACTCCGGAAGTTAACCCAGATGTCCTCAAAAAAATAGTTGACTTAGTTCATAGTTTCCGGACAGTCTCGTGAACATTACTATTGTCGGTGCTGGCATTTCTGGTTTAAGTGCCGCATTTGAACTCCATAAATCAGGATTTAAAGTCACCCTACTTGAGGGGTCAGAGCGATTAGGAGGAAAGATCCTAACGACCGAAATTGAAGGATTTGACGTTGATGCGGGACCGGACTCTTTTTTGACTCGTGATCCTGAAATGCGTGAACTATGTTTCGCTCTTGGTATGGGAGATGAACTCGTCCCACCTACCGGTAAACCTGCAAAGGTTTGGGTAGATGGCGAAATGCATAGTTTACCTAAACGCCATTTCTTAGGAGTTCCTCTAGACCTCGATGAGTTACAAGGACTGTCTTTGTTGAGCGAAGAAGGAGTTAGAAGAGCAAAACTTGATTTAACTCTGCCTGATAATAAACCAAAAGAAGGTGAAACCGTAGGCTCTCTAATTCGCCGACGTCTTGGAGGCGAAGTTATGGACAGATTGGTTGGTCCGTTATTGGGGGGAATAAACGCTGGAGACGCAGATGCCCTTTGTCTTGAGTCAGGTGTTCCACAGTTGTTCAAGGCCAGTCAAGGAGACTTTAGTCTCGTGCGGTCAATGCAAGCTTTTCTTAAGAATCAGAACAGGGATCCTTCAGACCCAGTTTTTCTAACACACCCTNATGGCCTCCAAACAGTAGTTAAAAGACTAGAACAAGAAATTGATTCAAATATTCGAAGGAATGAACAGGTGACATCAATTAAAATATTAGATGACTCTATAGTCCTCAAAGGTTCACAGGAATATCAAACAGATGCCGTAATCTTATGCATCCCAGCTTTTGCAGCCTCAAAGATTTTGCATGATTCTTGTCCGAACACGTCAAATTTACTGGCAGACATTCAGTATGCGTCAATGGCTTTCATAACATTCGCATTCAATAAGGATGATGTTCCTCAATTCAACGGAAGCGGATTTCTGGTTGGCCGAAATGAAAATTTACTAACCACAGCATGTTCTTGGACTTCAGAAAAGTGGACTCACCTTAAGAATGACGACATAACATTCCTCAGAATTTCCGTAGGAAGATTCGGTGATACGGTAGCACTCGACATGGAAGACAATATATTAATTGAGAATATTAAAGGTGAGCTCACAACTTTGACTGGTATTAAAGCTGATCCTTTAGCAACCAAAGTTACACGATGGCCAAATTCATTTCCCCAATATGAACTTGGCCATGGGGAAAAGGTGAATGCAATACGACAGCAGGCAGCACTTGAGATGCCTGGCTTGTTCTTGGCTGGGTCACCATTTAAAGGTATAGGACTTTCGGCTTGCATACGAGATGGGATTGATCAGGCTAGAAAAGCTAAATATTTTCTTGCGCAAAGGTAAGGCTAATGATCCCTTCGCAAATAATTCTTTTTTGTAAATTCCTAGCTAATCGTTTCATTTCTCTTTTTAGGTCCGTCGCTAATTATTTTAAATTCATCACGCGAAAGCAGATTCTGAAACCTGTTTGTAGCGGAATCTGTTTGGTACTTTCATTACCTCCATGGGGTTTCTGGCCTCTAGCTTTTATAGCTTTTGCCATGCTTGATCAAATCCTAAAAGAAACCCACGGAACAAAATCTAGATTCTTTACGGGGTTTGGCTTTGCTGTCGGGTGGATTTTCCCAGGGACGTTCTGGATGATCGCATTAACAGTTCCAGGTTACTTTATTCAGGGTTTCCTATTTAGTGGACTCTATGCGCTTTCCACTTGTCTGATTCCAAGGAGCATGCACCGTTTAATTGCTCTACCGGCAGCGTTCACATTAATTGAAGCTATACGTTACCGATGGCCCTTTGGCGGCGTTCCTTTAGCGACTATTGCTATGTCACAAAGTGACAGCCCCTTCGGGCAGACGGCTAGAGTTCTCGGTCCGTTATTTCTCACAGCTTTCGTAGTTGTTTGTGGAATGGCTTTTGCGATGTTTTGGGAAAAGAAATGGAGGCATGCAGGTGTTATTATGTCAGTCCTTCTCTTCTTATGGGGTGTCAGTGCAATCGCTCCGAAGGGGTCTGCTGTTTCTACAATTGAAGTTGCAATTGTTCAGGGTGGCGGCGAGCAAGGAACACGTGCCATAAACACGAATGAACGTGAAGTTTTTGAGCGACATGTTGAGGCAACTGGTTTAATCCAAGGAAATCCAGATGTTGTTCTTTGGCCGGAAGATGTTGTCAACCTTCGCCAATTATTTATTGATTCGCCTGAACGTTTGGAGTTAAGTGACATCGCCCAAGATTTAGACAGTTGGCTGCTTGCGGGAATCTTTGAGCGATTAAACGAAACTTCTAACGCAAATGCGACAGTCGCTATCGGCCCAGACGGAGATATCTACGATAGGTATGACAAAGTTCGGTTAGTTCCTTTCGGTGAATACGTTCCCTTTAGATCTATTATCGAGCCGTTTGCCCCCGAATATTTACCAGTTCGCGATACCATTCCTGGGACTGGTCCCCCGAATCTAACGTTGCCACTTAGGGATAATGATATTAATGCAGGAATTTCTATTTCATGGGAAATTTTCTTTGAAGACCGAGCAAGATCAGCGATTCAAAACGGAGGACAAATTCTGTTAAATCCTACAAATGGGTCGAGCTATTGGCTCAGAATTCTTCAAACGCAACAGATTGCTTCCTCGCAGTTAAGAGCTATTGAAAATGGGCGTTGGGTTCTTCAAGCAGCGCCAACTGGGTTTAGCGCAATAATCAACCCAGAAGGCAAAGTTCTACAAAGGACTTCTATATCTGAAATGAAAGTCCTACAAGGCCAAGTTGAGTTGAGAGATGGGTTAACTATTGCGACTCGTGTCGGCGCTTTACCCATGATCATCATCTCAATTCTCTCGCTAGGTACAGCTTTTGCTTATTCTCGAAAGGATAGTTAATTTACCTCAATCATCAATGTAGCCGGGCCGTTGTTAACGAGTTGAACGTTCATATCAGCTCGAAAAATTCCAGTTTCAACTCTTAATCCAGATGCTTTCAAACATTCAATGAAATACTCAATTAGGGGTTCAGCCTGTTCGGGTCGTGCTGCTTCTGACCAACCTGGCCTTCTCCCACTATCAACTTTTCCGTAAAGTGTAAATTGTGATACCACAAGGAATTCCCCAGATACATCCTCGCTTGAAAAATTCATTTGCCCATTCTTATCTTCAAAAATTCGGATATCGATAATTTTTTTAGCTAACTTTTCCGCCATTTCTTTAGAGTCGCTATGCGTTACACCCACAAAGACAAGAAGTCCTTTTGAAATAGAACCAACAACGGAACCTTCAACCTCTACTGACGCCTCCGAAACCCGCTGAACTAAAGCTCGCAAAATAACTCCTTAAAGTGGTCGCACCAATGAGCTAACCATTTCTTTCCCTTTATGAAAAATCTAAAACCAAAATTAGAAACATTTAATCATTTTGGATTGATTTGGTGACCAATGTCCATACCCTTAAAGGCTGAACCTTAGGAATGGCGTGTCACTAAATAACGACTCAAAAAAACTCCGAATTGCAATGCTCGCTTATAGAGGGAAGCCTCATGTTGGTGGTCAAGGTGTCTATGTCCGCGAGATGAGTAAAGCACTGGTGGAGCTGGGGCACACCGTTGAAGTTTTTGGAGGTCCTCCGTATCCAGATTTAGATGACAAGGTCCCCCTTCACAAATTTCCAAGTCTTGAAATTTTTAATGACCATTTCCCTGGACGAATACCTGGATTTTGGGAAATAAAAGACTATCCCGACTTTATTGAAATATGTTCATATCTCACTGGAAATTTTTCAGAACCATTGTCATTTTCAATGCGGGCTTTTAGAGCTCTCAAGGAACGTTCAGACGAATTCGATCTAGTCATTGATAATGGGTCTTTGGCATATGGAAATCTGAAAATCCAGAAAAAGTTAAGCTTACCTATCCTTGGAATAATCCATCATCCCATTACGGTAGATCGTAGACTCGAACTTGACAACGCAAGAACATTTCTAGAGCGCCTTGGAAAACGACGCTGGTACGCATTCACAAGAATGCAAACACGGGTTTGCCAAAAAATCCAACGAATCATTACAGTTTCTGAATCTTCAAAAGAAGATATTAGCCATGACCATAAAGTTAACATAGATAAAATTCATGTTGTTCCCATCGGCATTGATACCGATTTTTTCGCCCCTCAAGCCAGTATTGAGAGAATCCCTGGAAGAATCGTTTCCACTGCCAGTGCTGATGTGCCATTAAAAGGTCAAAAATTCCTCCTGGAAGCTATCGCAAAAGTCCGTAATGAATTTCCTCACGTACATCTTGAACTTGTCGGAAAACAACGCGAAGGGAGCACGACCGCTGAAACTCTAAATCAACTAGGATTAAACGATATTGTCCGATTTAATCAAGGAATTAGTTACGAAGAATTAGTGAATCTGCTCGCTTCTGCAGAAGTTGCGATAGTCCCTTCGCTATATGAAGGTTTCTCAATCCCTGCAATTGAAGCGTTATCTTGCGGGGCGCCGTTAATAGCCTCAACTGGAGGCGCTCTCCCTGAAGTTGCAGGTCCACACTTAGAGACATGCTTAGCTGTGCCACCCGGTGATAGTGATGCTTTAGCAAAACAAATTAAATATGCTTTTCAAAATCCTGATCTATGCAGAGAAATAGGATTAGCTGGACGCCAACGTGTAATTGAGAAATGGAGTTGGAGAGAATCAGCAATCACCACAGCCGAACATTGCAGAACACTTTTATCTAGTTGGAAAACAAAGTAGATCGCAATGCTTACTGTAGATTACAACCGATTAGAGTTACATACCGGCCATAAAGTACTTGACCTAGGGTGTGGATTCGGGCGTCATGCATATGAATCTCTTCGCAGAGGCGCTGAAGTAATCGCGTGTGATATGGCACTACCCGAACTAGGCGAAGTGAGAGCAACTTATGCCGCAATGCTAGAAGCAAATGAAATTGATTCGACATCCTTAGCTTTTGCATGCGCCGGTGATGCCACAGCTCTTCCTTTTTCCGACAATACATTCGATCGAATTATTGCAAGCGAAGTCCTTGAGCATATTGAAAATGACGAAGCTGCCTTAAAAGAGCTTTTCAGAGTTCTTAAGCCAAATGGCAGGATAGCGATCACTATTCCCGCGTTTCTTCCCGAAAAGATCTGCTGGATGCTATCAGACGAATACCATGCTCCGAAAGAAGTTGGCGGACATGTTCGAATCTATAGAAAGAATGACATCAAAAATAAAATGAAGCTAAAGGGCTTACAGCCATTCGATTATCATCGGGCTCATGCTCTCCATTCCCCGTATTGGTGGCTGAAATGCGCCGTAGGACCAAAGAATGACTCAAATAGACTAGTTCGCCTATATCTGCGATTTCTCACATGGGATATTATCAAACAACCAAGAATAACGAAGTGTCTAGAAAAGCTCCTTCAGCCTGTTCTTGGAAAGAGTGCGATAGTCTATGGTCAGAAAAAAGAATTCTCTTAACAAAG
Organism: bacterium; assembly: GCA_002713605.1. The sequence goes on along the minus strand of PATL01000012.1, from coordinate 8,417 downwards.
GAAATTCATTGACCCCCGACCCCACAGAAATCGTTCTCACAGACAACGAATTGAAACAAACGGCAGAGTCAATCGCCGAATGGCAACTCGAATCTGGAATGATCCCATGGTTTCCGGGCGGTCACGCTGATCCTTGGAATCACATCGAAGCAACCATGGCCCTTCAGACAGCTGGATTAGTAGATGAAGCTCTGAAAGGATACGAATGGCTTGAAAGAATTCAACGCGATGACGGTTCTTGGCACAATTATTATCTTGATGACAGAATTGAACAGGATAAAATTGACTCAAATTGTGTCGCTTATATCGCAACCGGAGTTCTGCACAGTTACTTAATCTCACGAGATACTGGATTCCTTGAATCAATGTGGAAAGTAGTAGAACCTGCAATTGATTTTGTTGTAGATATGCAAACTGAGCGTGGAGAAATAATCTGGGCGCGTCATTCTGATGGAACGCTTTGGTCTTACGCACTTCTTACAGGGTCATCCAGTATTGCGCACTCAATCAGAAGCGCCATCAAAATAGCAACGGAACTAGGTTTTGAGAAAAAAAGATGGGAATCCTCATATGTAAAGCTCGCTAATGTTATCCAAACAGTACCTGAAGCGTTTGCTCCAAAGAAAAGATGGGCAATGGATTGGTACTATCCGGTCCTAACAGGCGTAGTAACAGATGAGATGGGGAAAAAACATCTTGCTGAAATGAACGAAACTTTTGAAATTCAGGGTAAAGGTATTCGTTGTGTCTCTGATCGTCCTTGGATAACAACCGCGGAAACTTGCGAATGCGCAATGGCGTTTCAAAGCATTGGAGATACCCAACATGCGTTGGAACTCTTTAAACAGGTCCAAAACTTAAGAAATGAACAAGGACAATACCTAACTGGGATGGTTTACCCTGAATCGGTCTCATTCCCTGAAGATGAATATTCAACGTATTCTGCAGCAGCCGTTGTTCTAGCTGCTGATTCGTTAATCGGGGTAACTGAAGCTTCTCAGCTTTTCTCAAATCATAAATTCTTGCCAGTGCTTTAGATCTTTTACTTCTTCAAAGCATCTAATGCAGTATCTGCATGCACATTCATATTCGTTTCGCTCTTGATAACTTCAAGAATCGTTCTATCCGAGCCTATTACGTATGTGATCCTCCTGTTTCCGAGAGGCCCCATTCGCTTAGCTCCTAGTATTGATGCAATAGTTTGATCAGGGTCCGATAAGAGCGGGAACCCAAGCTGGTATTTATCATCAAATTCTTTCTGCTTTTCAACTTGATCCATGCTTATACCAACCGGTTGTGCCCCCAATTCAGAGAATTCTGACTCAAGATCACGAAAGTGGCAACTCTCTACTGTGCAACCTGGTGTCATCGCTTTTGGGTAGAAAAAAAGGACAACTGGACCACTTTCTAGCATTGATGATAATGAAATAGAAGCACCTTCTTGGTTGATAGCTTCAAAATCAGGTACTGTTTCACCTTTTTTCATTTGATCTCCTAAAGATTCGAATTTTCATTTATAGTTTAGTCATTTTTGATTTAAACGCGTTTCAAAATCCTTAATGAACCTTCAACGTTTACCTCATCCCAATTGCCACTTTCAATCGCTGGAAGGTATATCTGTTCATAGGGTGGACGTCCCCCATCTTTTGGATTAGGAAAGACATCATGAATCGCTAGTATCCCACCTTCTTTTACTTTCGGAACCCAACCATTAAAATCAGCTTTTGCGGGCTCTTCTCCATGGCCTCCATCTATAAAAAGAAACGAGAGAGGCGTAGTCCAGTTTTTCGCAATCACGCCCGAATGACCTACAAGAGCAATAACTACATCTTCTAAACCTGCAGTAAAAATAGCATCTCGGAAAAAAGGGAGCGTATCCATGACTCCTGTGCGCTTATCAATAAGTTGGGGGTCATGATGTTCCCAACCCGCTTGGTTCTCTTCAGAACCCCGATGATGGTCTAGCGCATATAAAACTCGTCCAATGCTTTGAGCAGCATAGCCAAGATAGACTGAAGACTTTCCACAGTAGCTTCCAACTTCTAAAAGAGGGCCATTGACCTCCACTGAAACAGCAGCATGGTAAAGCGCTCTCGCTTCATTTTGCGGAAGGAAACCTTTCACTGCTTCAGCAACTCTAAGTTGTTTTGTATTCATGATTAGATATTACAAGGAGTTTATCTTTGGAGGCGATGAAGCAGATGATTCCTTAAAAAGATACTTCTCGAGAATAAAATATTTAGCACCCCATAACAATGTGTAACCTATAGCATTTGCCAGATTTATCGCTACCCACGTTTCCCAAATCGAATCAGCCAAATAAACAAAGATCGTTGAAATCCCTAACCCTAGAAAAGCGAGCATCCAATAAGGCAAAATTTCATTACGAATATTTGTAACCGATCTTCTTCGCCAAACCCAAAATCTGTTCAGTAAGTAATTCGGGGTAGTTGAAATCGTTACAGCCAAAAAATTGCTTAATAACGGATTAAGTTCCCCAATCTCATAAAAGAGAAATAGAAGAACTTGGCCAATTGGCGCAGTAAACAATGAGACATAGACATATCTGAGTTTTTTACGAAGCTCGTATTTGGACATCAATCAATTACTCGAAAGAAAATCGATATACATTGGTTTCCCGCTCGGTGAATCCAATATTCTTATATAGCTGATTCGCCTCTTTCCGTGCTGGCCTTGAGGTTAAGTCAACAGTTTTTGCTCCAGCCTGCTTAGCAAGTTCGAGCGCAGCGAGATTTAACGTCTTCCCGATACCTTTACCGCGAGCTGAACTGTCAACTACTACATCTTCGATCCATGCACGAATTCCGGTTGGAATGTGAAAAATTATGAGCGTCATTGTGCCTAGTATCGACCCATTTTCATCCTCAGCTATAAGAATTTGAGCTGAATCTGAATCAATGATTCTTTGTAACGCTTCGCTGGTAGGTGGATTGCTCGAAGAAGATAATTGCGGGATGAGTAGTCTGTAAGCATCCGTAAGAGATTCTGTTACTTCAGTTACTAGTCTTATAGTTGCCATAAAAATATCGTACCCTTCTTTCAATCGAATGGTCATTTGAAGTGCAATATCAGAAAAGAATGATTAAAGTTTTGCTCAATGAGAGAATTTGGAATGATTACCGAGGAGTCTTCCACAAAAGCTCCAATTATGGTTATAGCCTTCGCTGGGTGGAATGATGCTGGAGGGGCTTCTACTTGGGCAATCCGAAGCCTTATTGAGAAGACTATTGCAACAGAAGTTCTGACTTTTGATTCCGAAGAATATTATGATTTTTCCAGAGAACGACCCACCGTTCACCTAGATGGTGAATCAAGATTTCTGAACTGGCCGAGAAATACAATTTCTTTATCAGATGATGGTTCTCTGCTACTTTTGGAAGGCGTTGAGCCACAGCTAAATTGGCGAACTTTCTCACAAAATATTTTAGCCGAAGCTCAAAAGCACAATGTCTCTATGATCATCACATTAGGTTCTCTACTTGCTGAAGTTCCACATTCACGTCCGGTATTAATTCATGGTGTAAGCGAAAATACTGAGATCAATAATTCCTTCGGCCTGCAGACATCTTCCTACGAGGGACCAACGGGAATCATCGGTGTTATAAATCAATTATCTACAGAAGTNGGTATCCCNAATATGTCNTTTTGGGCAACTGTTCCAAACTATGTTGCNGGGGCTGAATCTCCTAAAGCAGCATTAGCTTTNATTGANANNCTCAAAACAACTCTCAANNTTTCNTTGAATACAACGGACTTAGAAATTGCNTCTTCAGCCTATGAANGNCAAATAAATCAAATAATTGAAGGCGATGAAGACACATCAAAATACGTTGATGAGCTTGAAGACAACTATGATGCTGGAGATTATGAGGCCGCTAACCCTGAAGACTTCGTAAAAGACGTAGAAAATTTCTTACGCGATCAAGATTAGCAAGCAAATCATATCGCATCANCTTCTTTCCACACAGGCCGGCGTGGCTTATCAAATTCAACTTCAATAGGCTCTCCACGTATTGCTGCAAATGCATGATCTACCCAGTTTCCCGATCCAGCTAGAGGTTTTGGGAGTTTATGTTGAGGGAAAAACCCTGCATCAGTGCATTCAAGTGGGTGGTGTTTTAAGTCGCCTCCAATAACTTTGCAATGGAAGACAATCGAATAGAGAGGCATTCGTGTAAATTTTGCACGAACCCCATCAAGAATTGAAATTATTCTTTGAGCCTCCACATGCATCCCCGTTTCCTCAAAAACTTCTTTTTCTGCTATCTCTGCTGCTGAATATCCAATATCAGCAAAACCTGTTGGGAAAAGCCATACTCCTGAATCAGAGCGTTGGATCAAAAGNATTTCTCCGTCTTCATTTCCTACGACAGCACCAATGGCAACCTTTGGGGTTNCATATCCTGGAACGCCTTTCCCTACCGACTTCATCCATTCTGCAACTTTTTCTTCACTATTTGAAGAATCAGAAATCCTTGCATGGATATCAGATGCTACATGAAGGACTTCCTCATACCTTTCGCGTTCGTAGAGACTCTCGGTGAATGCCAGTCCGGTTCTTGCAATCCCAGCTAGAGCCTCGCTCCAACGGACTAAGTCATGCTCATCAGTCATGTTCCAATTCCTGTCATTACTGCAGAGGATTCTATTGCATGCTTTAGCGCTTGTTTAACCTCATCAGCATGCACTTGATCATTTATTTTTTTTCCATCATTATCTAAGACATAAAAGGAGTCAACAACGTCTCCCCCTAATGTCTGAACTTTTGCACTTAATATGTTCAGGTCCAGAGAGCTAAGTGCTCTTGTTATTTGGTAAAGCAATCCCATACCATTTGGAGCAGAAACCTCAATCACTGTGGCTGTAGATGATGTTTCATTATCTATCTTTACATCAGTATCCACAACTCTGTCGGGGAACTGTTGTGATATTTGTAGTGAGTACGTCTGCATACGTTCAGCTAGTCTGGCTGCTATTGCGATTCGACCCCTCACCGAATCCTGAACAAATACACAGACTGAATTCCAATCAATATCTTTTGTCGTATTCGGAGCAACTCTGAACATTGCCAAGACCATTCCGTACTCCGTATGAGCTATGGCCTCTAAGACGTCAAGGCCACAAAGAGAAAGAGCTCCGGCGACTCTTCCGAATACGGCAGGTCTGTCAATCTCCATTATTGTTAACCGATCGGCATCACCCTCAACTTTAATCATTCCTCGACGCATCATCTGTAGTTGATCTGGAGTAGGGAAAGTTCGTTCAATAATGCTACCCGCCCCTCCTTTGAGATATGAAATTGTTCGGTTCGAAAGATCTTCTACTAGGCCAGCTTTCCAACTGCTCCAAGCTGCTGGACCGGTTGCGATAGAGTCAGCTTCTGTTAGGGCATGTAGTAGTCTCACGGATTCAATTGTTTTTAAGGAATTACCGACGGTTTGAATAGTGTCAAAATCATCAAGGTCTCTTCGGGTTGCGATGTCAGGAAGGAGCAGATGATGCTGACACATTTCNATAAGTATTTCTATATCTGNTTGCGGGAAGCCCATCCGCCCTGCGATTGTGTTGATTAGCTGCACTCCTACTTCTGTGTGATCTCCGGNATAAGGTTTCCCAATGTCATGAAGCAACGCACCAATGACGAGAAGGTCAGGGCGATCAACTCGGTCTGCAAGTTTGGAAGCCTCTGCAGCTGTCTCAAGTAGATGACGGTCAACTGTAAATCGGTGNTAGGCGTTTCGTTGTGGTNTGCTTCTTGCNGGTTTCCACTCTGGCAAGAAAGGAACAAATAAATCAAGTTGATCTAACGTTTCAAAAACTGGTATNGCATCATGACCAACTAATAGAAGNTCAATAAATAACTCTCGAAGTTCGTCTGTCCATGGNTCTAAGATAACCAAATTGGCTTGTCGGAGACGCCGAATTGTTTCAGGAGAAAAGCGTTCTTGGTTTCGCGCTGTTTGTAAAGCAATTCTCAGGACCTGTTCGGGAGTTATATCCATATCCGCTGACAGAGTTGAAGAAACAGGTTTTCTTTTGCCCTTTATCGTGTCACCTACTTTTTTCCCAAAGTTCCAAACTCCTGATAGGCCCNCATTTTCAATTCCATAACAGAGTTCNTCTATGTTCCANGANATACGCCGTGCAGCTGATGCTACATCAGCCATTAAGAGATCTGCNTCTTCGTANNCAAGCGCTTCNGCAACTGCATCTTGTTGCTCAAGCAGAAGTTTATNGCTTGAGCGTTTAGCCTGNTTNTGTAATTCCACGCGAGCNCTCAAGATAACTTCGTAACACTCTAGAAGTTGATGATGNTCAACTTCAAATGGTCCTTGTCCGTTNAGATTCGCCCATCCCATTGCNTGAACATCTCTGAGTCCNCCCCGCCCNTCTTTTAATTCAGGTTCNAACATGAAGGCAACCTCGCCTTTNGCNCGATGNCGTGAATNAACTGATTCCGCTAANTTGGGCAACCAAAATTTTGCTTTACTTTTCCANTGATCTNCTGCATTGCCTGAAAGTTCATTTGCTAGCGATTGGGACCCAGCAATAAGTCTGCTTGATAGCAATGCGGTTGCTGTATCGAGATCTTCACTTGCCAGAGTTAGGGTTTCATTCAGTGTCCGAACTGAATGCCCAAGCTTTTCTCCTTGATCCCAAATCGGATACCAAAGTGCTTCGGCAACCTCTTCAATATCCCGAGCATCATTATGTAGTAGCAAGACATCTAGATCGGATAGAGGTGAGAGGTCTCTGCGCCCGTAGCCACCCACTGCTATCAGAGCTAAATCTGCTCGGTTCTCTGCTACTGATGCAAACAGTCCACGTAACCATTGATCAGTGGCATCACTGAGTTGCAAGGTGAATTCGGAACCTCGAAGTTCGCGGTCCGCTAGAAGTCTGATCCTTTCGTCAATGATTGACATGACTCCACCGTATTCCACTTATTGTATTTTGGGAATACTCATGCGATTAAGAAATGCTCACTCAGGCAAATAGTGCTTACAAATTGTAGGCAGTTTCAGCATGTTGCGATTGGTCTAATCCTGATTCTTCATCCTCTTCGGAAGCTCTAAGTCCTATAGTGGCATCAAGTGCTTTGGCGATAACAAAGGTCACTACGAAAGAGAATGCGATTACTGAGACCATTGCTACGACTTGGTCAATGAATAATTCTCCGCCACCGAAGAAAAGACCATCTTGAAAGCCACCTGGTTCAGAATTTATTGCTGAGTTATCGGCGAAAAGCCCTAGTAGTAGTCCTCCGATAACTCCACCCCCACCGTGTACTCCAACAACATCGAGGGAATCGTCATAGCCAAGTTTATTCTTTAGTCCTATTAAGAAGTAACAACCTACTCCTGCAACTAGACCAAAGACAATACTCGAAAGTCCACCGACATGTCCTGCTGCCGGTGTTATCGCTACAAGTGCAGCCACAACACCTGAGCAAGCTCCCAAAGTGGTGGGCTTACCGTCTTTAATTTTCTCTATAACTATCCAGCCGATCATTCCAGCAGCAGCTGCGACAAAAGTATTTAGTAGTGATTGGACAGCCTGAGTAGCGCCTTCGGTGGTTGAACCTACGTTGAAGCCAAACCAACCGAACCACAATATTCCCGTGCCCAACATGACAAGCGGAAGGTTATGTGGTGGGGAAGACTCAGATGGCCAGCCTTTTCGCTTGCCAAGGACAAGTATCAAAGCGAGTGATGCTGCTCCGGCGTTGATATGAATTGCTGTTCCACCAGCAAAGTCAAGTGCTCCCATTTCAGCATGCCATCCGCTGTATACCCAATATGTGACTGGGGTATAAACAATTAGCGTCCATATTGGCACGAATAAAGCCCATGCTGAGAATTTCATTCGATCAGCGACAGCCCCAGAGATAAGTGCGGGTGTAATTGAAGCAAAAGTCATTAAAAATGCAACCGAAATTAAGTCATTTGGTTTCATATTCAGCCCGTCAAGTCCAAATTGATCCCAATTACCGATCAGATCTCCACCCCAAAAACCCGAGCCGTCTGAACTATTACCGAGTGTCCACGAAAATGTTACCCATAGAAGTGGGACTATACCAAGACAGTACATATTCATATTGAGCATGTTTAATACATTCTTTGATCTATCCATACCTCCATAAAAGAGGGCTAGACCAGGGATCATAAAAACAACCAATGCAGTTGCAGTTATGCTCCAAACATCATCAGGGGTTAAGTCAACAGGCATAAGGGCTCCTAAATTTCGGAATTAATGGCAACTTTAAAGTACATTGCGTTTGTTTCTGAATTGTTTCAGCAGTGTTAACTCTTGGTGTGAATACCCTTCAACTCTGATGTAAAATTCATACGGTATGGAAGTTCGAAAAGATTGTAGGCACTATCGCAGCAGGTCTC
>PATL01000038.1:2046-13167 GCA_002713605.1 bacterium | reverse complement strand
TAAAGTATCTACTCCAAGACCTTGACTATCTAATTGTACAAAATTTAAATACTGGAATAATTGTGCAGATCCATTTGTAGGTAGATTAGCACCCTCATCCTGAACATACATTCCATCAAGATTGATAGGAGATGCTTGTTGCCATCTAATACCATTCCCATCTCTTGCCAAATAATATCCATTTGCACCTGGAGAATCAGAAGAGTCAATTATATTTCTATCAATCTTAACTGTTCCTTCTACGTTTAGTTTTACTGTTCCATCAGAAGTATTGTAATTAGGAATAGCAGTAGGATTTAAACTTCCTATACCAACATTACCATCATCAGTAATAACAAAGCATTTATCAGTTGAATTTACTTTAAAGACTTCTGTCCCTTCAAATGTAGAAGTTCTTACACCAACTTGTCCAGCATCACTTATAACTGCACCTTGAGTTCCATCTTTAACTTGGAATCTTTGTGCAGGTTGGGTTGTTCCCAGACCAACCCTACAATCTTGAGTAATAGTTAAACAATCTACTCCTACCTGGAATTTCCCGACAGGGGCTGTAGTGCCAACCCCCACTCCACCTTCTGGATGGATAATAAAAATAGATTTAAATGGATCTGCAGGATCTTCTGGATCTAAACCTTCTCCACCAATACCAACCTCGAATCTACCAGCAGGTTGAGTTGTTCCTACACCTACACGACCTCCAATCTGACCTTCTCCATCTCTACCATTAGTAGTAGAAATAGCAACAAATATAGTTCCAGCAGCACCAACATTTAATCTTTGAAAAACTGTAAGATAGTCTGTATCAATCAGACCCTCTACATTTAAATCTCCACCAATATTAACATTATTCGTTACATCTAAATTAGATATTTCTAAAGTTCCATCACCATCACCAGTTAATCCACCAACTAAATCAGCATATAATTTTCCATAAACATGAACATCATTATAGAATTCAGCAACATTACTGACTCTATGGTTATTACCGTCATTTACTGATGAAAAATTTTCTGATTCTGCCATTAGTTATTACTGTTGGAAATTTACTTCGGTTCCTGCACAACAACTTGCCAAGAATCCAGCATCACGAACAACAACATCTTTGGGTACATTATTACCTACAAATTTATCACTAACTTTTAAATCAGCAACATCAAAAAAATGCATATCAGATTCTGAATTAATCCTTTTAGATCCTTTCAAATTTAAAGTATCAGTTGCAATAATATCAATATTTTCAGCAGAAAGAGTAATTTTACCCTTAGTGGCTGTAACAGAGACTCCACCAGCAATAGATTGAATTACAACACCATTACCTTGTGTGGGACTAGATCCTTTGGCAGCACCTGTTATAGTAATCGTTTGATCAACTCTAATATCATAATTGCCATCATTTCTCATACCCAATTGAGAATTTCCAGCAGTACCTTCTGCCATAAGAGTATAAACTCTTTCACCACTTAAATTTACATTAGGAGTCCCATATTCAATTCTAAATTTACCAAAAGAATCGACCTGTCTTTTTTGCCAACTTGGTTGTTTTGTCATACCCTAATACCTTACCCTTTTATTTATTTCAACTAATACAGTCGATAACCTGCTTAACTTCTCCTTGATATTCAGGTCTTGGTTTCAATTGTGCTCTCAACACAGCACCTTCTCCAGATTCAGTTCTAATTGTAAGTTGAGGGAAATCATTAATTTCACTAACATTATTCTTAATATTATTTGGTGCAATAACACTAACAATACGACCAGTAGCATCGACCAAAGGTGTATATTCATTACCAGAAGAATCTTCAATCACATCATCCTTATCATATCCAGTTCCAGGATTAACCACCACAACATGATCAACCACAACAGGTACATTATCTTCATCAATTGGATAGTTTTCCCCAATAGATATCATAATAATATCAACCACTTGTTGATAAGTAGGAGAAGTTCTATCTTGATCGACAATTGCTTGAGCAACAGCACCATAACCCTTATCACAAGTATCAACAATCTCTATAAAAGGATTGCCAATATATCCAGATCCACCACTCTTTAAATCAATACCAATAATACTACCAACTGCTTCAACACCAGTACCTATCTTATTTCCAAAAATTGCTCTAGCAGTTGCACCTATTCCACCTCTACCAAAAATATTAACCTTTACTCCAGCACAACTTAATTTTGGACCAGTGTAACATTCTCCAAGTGGACTCTTAAATCCAGGAACAGATACACTTGGGTTTGCAAAATCAAATACACCCAATCCACCACCAAGTTGTGATAGTCCTTGAACAGCATCAACTAATCCACCAGTTAAAGAATCTGCCTTATTCGCAACACTCATTATATCATCTATAAGAGAATCAACTACTTGTTTTGGACCTCCACCAATAACCAATTGCTCAACATCCAAAGGTCCAAGTGGTTTAGCATCATCACATTCAAAAATAGCAGCGATCTCTGATAAATTTTCAGCTTTACCTCTAAGAAAATCACCAGCATCAAATCCACCTAAAAGATCACCTATTCCACCTAAAGATGGCAGAATACCTTTTGTAAGATTTCCTATTATACTATTTGTTATACCAGCAAGAAATTGAGTTTGAATACAATCAGTGATATTATCAACATTCTCAGTAAATTGATCAAGCATATCAAAAAGAGAATCACCTAAACCATCAGTTACATTTTGAAGAACACAAGGAAGTCCTGATTTAAAAGTCTTAAGAGCTGGAAGAAATGCTTCTTGTGCTCTAATAGCAGCTTGTTTTGCTAAATTTCTTTTTTTAGTTGCTGCAAATACAGTAGCAAATGTTGCAGCACCTACTTTCTTCATTCCAACATTAGCATTATCTGCGATTCCTTTTGTTAAATTATTCATTGCAGCTCTAGCTACTCCACCACCCAATACCTTCAAATGTTTTGCAGCATCATCTTTTCTAATATTAACAAGTTCTTTCATCTTACCTTCAAGTTCAGATACTTTTGAATCCATAAAAGGTTTGAATACTGTTTTTAATTCATTTGCTGCTTCATTTGCTGCTTCACTAACATCACTCATCATAGCAGGTGCAACATCTTCCAAATCAAATAAACCAGACATTTCTTCTTTAAATGCATCTGGATTAAATTGCTCCTTTATTTTTTTAATATCAGCCATCATATTGGAAGTTTCCGTCTTAATCAACCTCATACAAATCTTTGCATTTGGAAGATCGCCTGGTGGGATGTCAACAATATTACCCAAAGCAAGACAGGTAGATTTTAATTTCTCTTTATTAAATTTAAGTTTACCTATCTTCTCCCCAAAATCTCCAATAAAACTTTTTAACTTCTTCTCATTTAAAACCTTACATAACTTATCTGGTAAATCAACAGGTAAAGAAACAACTTGAGATCCCTCTTGAGTTCCTACTTCACTATTAATAAAATATGCACTAGGAGGATTTTCTGATGTAAATCCAGTATATGGTTGGAAAGGTTGCTTATAAGGTCCTAATGGAGTATCAAACGAAGGTCTACCAAAAGCACCTAATATGACAGGTAATTGTGCGTCATCACCATCAAGAAAGAAACCAAATACACTATCACCTGGCGTTAATCTAATTGATCTACTCAATCCACCACCACCAGTTCCTGCTGTTACTGGCAATAAAATCTGAGCCCAAGGCAAATCATCATCAGGTAATTCGACAGGATTTTGAGGATGATACCCCATAATCCTTACTTTAATTCTATTTCCCCAAGCTTCTCCAACTTCATTTATCTGATCACCCTGACAACTTTCTGGACCAATTTGACCAATCCACCACTTAAATCCATCTCTTCCTACAAAATTACTTTTTAATATTGATTCTTCTATCATTTTGCTTTAGGTCCAAAAGTATCTTTTATAATATTTAACTGAGTAAATGATCCTAAAGGATCAAAATGATGACATACTGCTGCAATCATATATAGACCACTTTGCTCCTCATCAATAGTATCCTTATCAGAAGTTCTAACAAAAGAACACTCAATCAAATTACCAGCTTCTAAGTTAGTATTTGATGGAATAGTCATAGATATTTCTTTTGAAAAAACAGTATTATATCTCATCATAGATTGAGATTGATATTGTGATGGTTCTGCATTTTCTTTCTTATATCTTTCTGATGTCTTTTCTAATGTTCCAACATCCATAACAGCAGTAATAAATCTACTAGGACTATCCTCTATTCCAGTAGTAGGTGTAACTTCTTCCGAACCCAAAGTAGAACCTTCATAATCCTTCATTTCAAATCTTCCTTTAGCAGGATCGGTATAATTAAAAGTTAATGGATTAAAAAATATTCTATGACTACAATAAGCACCTCTTTGAAGTTTCCCTAGAATATCATCACCATGATTAGTAGCATATTTAAGTATTTTAAAATCATTAGCTGGTTCAGATGCTATAACTTCACTAAAAACATACTCTGCAACTGGTTCTTGATCAATAAGTCCATCAACAGATTTAAAATTAAAACCAGACTGAGTTTCATAGAAAACATATCCTGCAGATGCTTTATCAGATTCAGGAACTGATTTAGATGCCAACCAAAATAAAATAGTAAATGGTTTTCTCATATTACCAAGAAATCCATATGTATTTTGAGTAGGATCACAAAAAACTTCTTTAGAAGTTCCTATGTAATTTTTAACAATATCTTTAACAGATTCTGATAATTTAAATGTTGGTGGATATTTTCTACCAACTCTAGAAGTTTCATTAGAAATAGCCTCACGAGAAATCAAATGCAATGTAAAAGATTCAGTCTTTTTAGAAACTAATACATTACTAACACTAGAAACATAAAACTCCTTTTCTTTTGTAAAATCTAATCCTGGATTTGTCTCACTATTACCAGAGATCTTTAAAGATACTTTCTCACCACCTCTTAAGGGAAGTCCATTAAAAATAGACTCCAATTCCCCATCTTTACCTACTATACTATGCCCTTCATTAACAACTTGTATTTTAGCAGTAATAACTGGAGAAAAAAGATCTTCATAATAATCAACCATTACAGTACCAGGAGCAATATCTACACTATTACCATTTGGTGATGTTATTACGATATCTTCGTAAATTGATTTGTCTAACGCTGCCATTTAAGTATAAGAAGTTATTAATGTTGTTAATCTTTTATATAGTAATCTATCACTACTACTTCCAGATTGAGGAATAGAAGTTGATGAACCAACAGGAAGATTGCCAGATTGTTTCGACCCACTACTCATTGCTGGAAGTGGAACCATAATGGTTTTCCTAGATTTAGGTCGAATCTCCTCAAAAATACTTTGAGTAGTCTTTTTAAGAGTTTCAAACTCAGAACTTTTTACAATAGGTTTTACTTCTTCCGCAAGTCCTTCTAATTCTGGTCTTATAGTTTCTCCAACATCAGACATGGTATCTTTAATAATACCAAATATTCCACTTATATCTCCACCAATATCAATCTCTTTAGAAATATTTTTAGCAGTATTTTTAAGATCATTAAATTCAGAACTTTTTACAATGGGTTTAATATCATCTGCCATTTGTTTCATTGTAGTGAATAATGACTCATAAACACGACCATTTCTCTTTTCATCCTCTAATACTTTTTTAATATCTCCTAAACCAAATTCTTCCAATCCACCTTCAGTAGACGTAATATTCATTTTATTCAGTGAAGAGAGAAATGAAACTCCCAATTTATCAACTGCTTTCTTAGACATAACAAATTCACCAGCAGTCAATTTTGCTGGTACATTATCAATACCACCTGGTCCTTTAACCACACCACCATCAGCATATTCCATTACCTCATTTTCTTTATCATCTCCTCTTCTATGCCCATACATCCAATACATCACATTATCCCACCATGATTTATCTTTTGATGTTAATGATTCATCAACAGAAATTTCGTCAGAATTTTCAGAATCTTCAGGAATTTCTCCAGAATCTATTGTATCAGCATCCTTTTCTAATTTTTTCTCAAGTTTTTTTAATTTATCTTCAATATCCTTACCTTCAGATTGAAATTGACTACCAATATCACTAACTCGCATACCAAATTGATTAAGTTCAAGATTAGTAGATTCTAAATCTTTTTTTATTGAATCTTGAGTTTCTTGAAATTTTGCAGAATTTAAAGTTTCCTGTGTCTTATCTAAGTCTACCCCAAAAGACTGAAATATATTACCAATTCCATTAGACCAACCATTAAGAACCTCAAGAAGACGTCCTATTCTTTTTACTAAAGCATCAATACCTTTAAGTATAGCAGGTAAATTTTTAATCAACCAACCAAGTAAAGTTATAGCAAAAATATCCAATACCCTTCCCAAAAATCCCTTTACAGAATTTTTCACAGTTTTTCCGACTTGAGTGAATATACTACCTGGAGCAGATGCTTCTACCTCTTCCTCCTTTTTTCTCCTTAATAATAATTCATTCCTTTTTCTAAAAAATGAAGATCCTCTTTCTAAAGACTTAGTTTTTTCTAAATTATCTTTATTAATATCTTTTGCAATATTCCTAGCTAAAACACTACTCCTAACCATACTAGATGAAATAGAAGTCATAGACTTAGATATATTTCTAAGACTAGTAGATGAACTTAAGAGGGATTGAATTGCCATATTATTATAACGGTACTACCTGATAATGTTTATACGCAAGAAAAACATAATTATTAGATTCATTTCTAGCGATTAAACTTGGAATACCACCAGCACCAGCAGAAGATGCTACTGTAACTGGATCTCCTTCATCACTAGATGATGGTAATGCAGGAATTGTAACAACTTCAGGTGAATCGTCAGGAACATTTTCTTCAACAGTTGTATTATCTTTCTTAATAGGAGTTATATTAGCCATTGCAATCTTCTCACCATCTCCCGTGATCCCTAAACCAGGAGTAGCATCAGATACAGGATCTTGGAATATAGATCTTCTAGTCTCTGCATCTACTACATTATTATTACTATCTTTAGTATTAAAGGCAACAACTTCACCCTTACTTGTAGAATCAATAGAAGATACTTCATCATTTTTATTATCTTCCTTTACATCTACATCTATGGAATTTTCCTTGTCCTCACCAGTTATTTGATTCTGTATAGGTTCTCTTACATTAGTACCAAAATTCAATAATCCAAAATATAATAAAGCTTCAAGAAATCCTCTTGCCACAGGATGTTTAACTTTTGAAACCATTGGTCTAGAAAGAGATGCAAGACCAAGTCCTGTAATAATATCAATACCAGCTTCCCACCAAGTATCAACACCAGTTAAAACATCCATTCCCTCTTGGATTCCAACAACGGTAGTAGTTACACCTGATGGTTTAGCAAATCTATCTGGTTTTATATTAGGTCCTACCTTATTATTTTTACCACTACCAAATCTAAAACCACCACCACCAGAAGTTTTCGCACCACCAAAATTAAGTCCTAAAGCAAGAGAAGCTGCACCTACTAAAAGTTTTCCTAATGATGCTATTGGTTTTAAAAATACTCCTCTAGCAGCAAATCCAGTAAGGGTTAATGCTAATTTACCTAAAATCAACTGAAATCCAGTTATAGCAGCACCTACCAAAAGGAAAGTAGTACCAGCTATGGCAAGACCTTTTATTATATTACCAGTTATCTCTTTTACCTTATCTTGATTCCCTTCAGAATTTGCTTTTAGTAAATCAAATACATTATCAACCAACCAACCGCCTAATAAAATACCAAAAAGACTTGTTAATTTACCTAATGAAAATTGAGTTTTCTCTGCAATCTTTTTAACAGGAGAAAGTAATGCATTTTGAATTTTTGATTCTATTGCCGCTTCCTTTCTTCCCCTAAATCCTTGTTCTGCTAATATACTTTCTTGCTTAAGTCTTTCTTCCTCCCTTTTTCTCTCTAAAAGACTACTATTAGTTAAATTAACACTTATAACTTCTAAAGTTTTAGTTAATATAACATTCTGTTTATTAATAGTATCAAGTTGCGTAGAAATATTAGATAATAGAATAGAATTTCTATTCATTAACGCATTATTATTTGAGTCACCATCTTGAGTCTGACCAGTCGGAGATCTAAAGAAACCAGGAGACAAAGATCTCCTAATACCTCTTAGATTTCCTAATATTGGATTATTAACTGGTTCAGCCATTTTGTTGCTGTTTTAAATTTTCTTCTTCAATATATTGATGTAGAAGAGATAAATATATTTCCCTTTCCCAAGGCATCATATTTTCTAGCTCTGTTAAACTATATTTATGGTGTTGCATCAAAGCAAAATTAATTTTATAGTATGACTCAAGATCTTCATGAGACATACTTACATGAAAAAACTCTGCAAACCCTCCAAAACTATTTTATTTTGTTTTTTAGTTTTTGGATTCGTCACTTTCACAGTATGAGTCATTTTAGGCATAGTATCAAAGAATTTTTCAATTTGCTTAAATTGCTGAGAACTAAGAGATTCTATAAACTCCGATAGTTCTTTATCTGTACAATCAGATCCTGCCCAAGATTCCTCTTCAGAATAAATCTGATCAATACAAGATGCTATTAATTTAAATGTATCATCTACATTTAAATTCTCAGTGGTACTAAAATTAGTCTTGATAAATTCTTCCATTGATGGATATCTCATCCTCAAAGTTAATTCATCATCCAATTTAATATCAGGAGAATGTTCTTTATCAATTTTAACTTTTATATCATCCAAATTAATNGTAGTTGGAACTTTAGTTTCTCCATCATCAGTACAAGTAACCATTACTTCTATTTCTTCACCAACAGATTTACCTCTGATATTTAAAAATAGATATTCAATGTCAAATGTTGCTAACTTATCAACTTTAATTCCTTTAGTTAAAATACAAGATTCAAGAACATCTTTAATAGCATTTGCTATTTGANTATTATCTTGACTCTCCATAGCGATAATTAAAATCTTCTCTTCTTTAACTAAAAAAGGTCTGAATTTAATCTTCTTCTTANTTGATGGTATAACCATCTCATAAGTAGGAGTCGAAATTTTTGGTAAAGGCATAATAAACTATAACAAGTCGTAATTTATATAGGCAGGTTATTTGAAAGTTCTTATCACATGNCCAAAAGTTTCATCTANTTTTGCATCAAAGTTTTGTTTGAACCCATCTTGACCACTAATAGTTTGTTGACCAACCTTATTAATTTGNTTTNNAACTTCANTATTANNANCAGCTGTTTCATTAAGNGCATTAACCTGATTTATATTACCTTGTCTATTTCCAAATCTACCTGACGCANNACTAACAAAATTCTCATTANNNCCAGNNCTTTGNGAGAANGAACTNNCCTTTCCNCAAACATATCTTTCATAAGCAAAGGAACAACTAGCCTTTAATACTTGTGATCTTTGATATTGTACTCTTGTAGAATCTAAAGCAAGAGGGTATAACCCTTTAAAATTATATTCAATACTTTGTCTATAATTTTTTTCAAATTTAACTATTTTAGTTGATTCTGATCTATATTGTTCAGGATAATTCAATTTAAAATTATAAGCACTCTCTAATGGATTAGCTGAAGATCCTCCTGTAATATACTCCATCCAATGTTCTAAAAACTTAAGTGCTTTATATTCATTATCNACATAAAACTCTAATTTAATTCTAGTAAAATTTCTAGTATGNGGTATTACTTCAGTTACACCTTGATATTCNCCAGTTACAGTTTNAGTTGCAAACGTTGATCCTGGTAAACTAGCACCACTACAAAGNAATCCAANNTCATCTANATGAAATCTATAATCNACACCTTTACCTGATAAATGNCTTCTCAGACTACCACCAGGAATACCAAATTTAACTANGTAATGGGATGTTTGAGCAACATTCTGAAATGTAGGTAATATNNGNGATATTTTCTTTGGAAATGGANCAGACACTCTAAATAGATGTATTATATCATTTCTATTTAGATGGCTTATAAAGGAAAGNATCAACCATCTTTTCCTCGCAAATATAAAGGTGATCCTACTAATATAGTATTTCGATCATTATGGGAAAGNAANTTNATGGTTTACTGTGATAAGAATGCAAANGTATTAGAATGGGCAAGTGAAGAAATAGCAATACCTTATGTGTCTCCCGTAGATCAAAGATCTCACAGATACTTTCCAGATTTCTACATGAAGGTAAAAGAAACTGACGGTGCTATAAAAAAATATGTTATTGAGGTTAAACCTTTAAAACAATGTAGTCCACCTAAAAAACCAAAAAGGCAAACTAAAGGATATATTCGTGAAGCATTTGAATATGCTAAGAACCAAGCAAAATGGAAAGAAGCAAGAGAATGGTGTGCAGATCGTCAATGGGAATTTAAAGTAGTTACTGAAAAAGAACTAGGGATTAAATGAGTAGAGTTANAGANATANGAGATAATNTAATCGGGACAGAAGATCCTGATGATCTAATGATNGAAATTATTAGNGTNTTAAATGAAGGTGGAAAGGTTCCTGAAGTAGGAAAGTTCTACACTTTTGTATATAATCCTAAAACACCNAATATAAGGTATGATCAAAATCCTTTAGTAGGAGTAACTGCAATATTTGAATGGGGATTTCGTGCAATCAATTTTCATTGGAACGATCACAGACAATATACTTGGAATGAAGTGCCTGGTGGGTTATATGAAATCAATGATAATGAACTTTCTGATCTTGATGGTATTCCTTTCGCAAAATTTCGTATAAATAGCTGATAATAATAAAGTAACNTATAATGCCATCTGGTTCAACAAAACAAACAACACAAGTAGGTGCTAATAAGAGAAGGTCTNATTATGTAGGAAACGGTGGCGGTGAACATCAGGCAGGAAATAATTATGACTTCTTTTTAAGTTATCCACTTAAAAGAGCACCTTCAGGATCAGAAGATAGTTTTTTAATTCAATCAGTAAGATACATAGCTAATCAAGAAGCAAGTGATCTGAAAAGGGGTAAGACACTCACTGCAGATGTTGGTATTAATCAACNGAANNGTGATAAAGATAATNATANCTATTNNATTCGTCAATAAAGATGGAAAACTAGCCNCTGATAGTTATNAGNANCAATTAANTGAA
>PATL01000038.1:0-2041 GCA_002713605.1 bacterium | reverse complement strand
AATGNNCTTTGGTATGGGTGGTGGAAAGGATATGGTATATAATGCCCACGATGGATTAGGGGGAGCAGCAAAATTTGGAAAAGATACAAATTTTTATGTAGAANTACCAATACCAAGACAAGTTCAAGATGGAAATGCAGTCCAATGGGGTGCAAACTCAATGAATTTATTTACATTAGCAGGAATGGATTTAGCTGCTAAGGTAATGGCAGATCCAAAGTCAGCTTTATCAGATATTCAAACCATATATNATANTCTANTTANAAGTAATANACCTATTGAGNCATTAGGTTTAGGNGATNANAGTGACAGNAGTNCANNATGCNATAAGAGCATCTTTAGCNGGTGCAGCAGTTAATGTATTTGGTGCNAACGTAACACCAAACACTGTAATGTCAAGAGCACTTGGAAAAATATTAAACGGTAATAAAGAACTATTATTTGATGGCGTTACTTTAAGAGAATTTAAATTTGATTTCACATTTACACCAAGAAGTTCNGATGAAGGTGAAAGAGCAAGAAAAATAATAAGACAATTAAAAAGATCTATGTCACCAAAAGCAGGTAAAGAATATCAAGGTGGAGGAGCATTTGGTNCTNNTGGTGGTATTTTCTTAAATTCTCCAGACTTATTCTTGTTAAGATATTTAAGTGGTGGGAGAGATCACCCATTTTTAAATTCATTTAAACCTTGTGCATTAACAAGTTTATCAGTTAATTACACTGGTGGAGGAACATATGCAACATATAGTGATTCTACACCTGTTCATATGAAAGTTTCAATGGTATTTAAAGAAACTAATCCAATATACAATGAAGATTATGATAATGAAAATGTAGGAGGAGTTGGATTCTAATGGGATANTTAAGAGAACTACCTAATGTAAGNTATCAATCACCACTAGCACATAAAAATTCATCAAAAGATTTTATTGTAGTTAAAAATCTTTTTCGTAAAAATAAATTATTAGATTGGTTATCAGTTTCTGGTGCTANTACGTTTAATAAATTTNTAGTAGCAGATGGTGCTAGACCAGATAATGTTGCAGAAGACATTTATGGAAGTGCAGAACTAGACTATGTTGTTATTATATCTTGCGGTATAACAAACTTAAGAGATGAATGGCCACTATCATCTAAAGAATTGAATGAATACGTTGAAAATAAATATGGTCTTGCTGGTATGGGTGAAATTCATCACTATGAAACACTAGAAGTAAGAGATGAAAATAATAGACTAATTTTACCAGCAGGACAAATAGTTGATAGTACCTTTACAATTGANGGTCCTTCTACAAAATATAATGGTCTTGGTGTTACATGGTCTGGTAATAATCCATCAACAATTGGAANTCTAAACCCAGANAANAANANATANGAAANCTCTAGTTCATCAACATATGTTGGCGATACTATATCACCAATTACAGGTGTATCTAATTATGATTATGAAACTCAAAAAAATGAACAGAAAAGAGAAATAAGACCTTTAAAATCACAATACTTGCAGATGTTCATATCAGATTTTAAACGAATTATGAGATATGATAGAAACAGTCAGTATATAACAGACAAACTCATAACAACAGATAATACAGATATAGTTACATAAAAAAAGACCCACCCGAAGGTGAGTCTTTTGATCTTTTTTATTTAAATTAACTTTCCGCTAATTTAGCAAAGTATGACATTGCATCATCTTCTTCTTCTGTAGNNGAAGATGATCTNGANACTGATTCTACNGTNTCAACAACAGGAGCAGATGCTTGAACATCTTCAACCTCTTGCTCTACAGTTTCAGCATCGTTACGAACTGGCTTATTGCCAAGAACATAACCAAGACGAGTCTTGAGTTCATCATATGACTTGAACTGATCAGCAGCAACTAATTCTGCTAAGGAATGCTCCTTCTTCCAGACTGCTTCCATTGCATCGTCATCATCTAGTAAAGCACTAGTGGCAGCGAACTCAGAAGAGTCATAGTTTCTATAACCAGCAACGTTCTTTGCCTTCAACTTGAAGTTAGCACCTTGCCAGAAAT
>PATL01000011.1 GCA_002713605.1 bacterium | reverse complement strand
CAAAAGACACATATTTTTTGATTGATCACTTCACCAAACTACATGAATTTACATTGTTAATCTCTTAAATTCTGGCAACTAAGAAACATGGGTAAATTAATCCCCTTCGATCTGGAAGGTTGCGATTTTTTTGTATCTAAACTTCTGGAGGCCTGGGATAATGGGCATTCAGTATTTCCTCTTGATCAACGCCTACCGCAAGCTAGAAAAGAACACTTAGTTAAGACTTTTGGAGCATCTGAAGTCGTAAGCGAAGAGGACACATATAAGGCCGAAGGGATATCAATGGAGCCTGATGATGCCCTTGTTATCGCAACTAGTGGAACGACTGGCGATCCAAAAGGAGTCGTCTTAACACATACTGCCCTCCAGGCTTCATCACAAATAACATCATCACAGTTAGACGTGCAAAATGCTCTAGATGAATGGTTGTGCTGCATACCGGTTTCACATATCGGAGGTTTCTCTGTTATTACTAGGGCTCTTCACAATGGAGTCCGACTTAAGATGCAGAGGAGATTTGATGCCACATTATGTGAAGAAGCTGGACGAAGTGGGTCAACGCTTGTATCTCTTGTCCCTACAGCTTTAGAGCGTATAGATCCCTCTGTCTTTCGAAAAATTCTCGTTGGTGGCGCTGCAGCACCACAAATTCTTCCAGGAAATGCGGTAACGACGTATGGCCTTACGGAAACTGGAAGTGGCATCGTTTATAACGGGGCTCCTCTTCCTGAAGTGAAGATAGAGATACGTGAAGGCGAAATCGTTGTACAGAGTCCTACTCTTTTCAGCCGCTATTTAGGTGATGAACCTCGAAACAATGAGCAATGGTTCACAACTGGAGACGCAGGCTTTTTGCAAGATGATCAAAAACTTGTGGTAACTGGTCGTCTAGACGATGCCATTATCACAGGAGGGGAAAAGGTTTGGCCAGTTCTCATAGAGAGAGAGCTAGAGTCACTCAGATTATTCTCAGAACATGTTGTCGTCGGAAGACGTGATCAAGAATGGGGGCAGGCAGTCACAATCATTGGCGTTCCCGAAAATTCTGAAACATCTATAGACATTAGCGATATCCGAGCTCAGTTAATAGAGTCTTTACCGAACTATGCGTTGCCTAAAGCAGTCGAAATAGTAGAGGCCTTGCCCCGGAATGCGATGGGGAAGGTTTTACGGCATTTAGTCTGATATTAAATTAAAATAAACTTTCCCCGCCTTAGGCACCATTTGTTGCATTTGAGCATCAGAAAATAAGTCAGCAGTTCCCAACCCATGCGTAACTTCAGGTGCGATGTTCGCTGCGACTGCGCACCATCCCTGAAGAGCAATGGGCCCATCATAAGTGGATGAGATCACCGTTTGGATATTATTTTCTGCAGCATATGAAGAAATTTTCAGAGTTTGATTAATACCACCAATTAACGAAGGTTTAACAACAATGTATTCACCAAGATTCTCCGAGATAATAGTGTTGAGGTCATTGATGGAATTGCACAGTTCGTCTGCGGCAATGGGTACTGGAACGATGCTTCTTAGCTTCTTCAGATCTTCAAAATCTGCGACAGGATCTTCAACGTATTCCAATCGGTCACCAAGCAATTTCCTTGCCCTGTCTAAAAAAGTAACAGCGTACTGTAAGGACCAGCTACCGTTAGGATCCAATCGGAGTTTCTCATCCTCTTGAACGATTTCAGAGAGTAATTGCAACCTCTCTTGATCATCTTTGAATCCTAGCTTTACTTTAAAGACAGAGAGTCCGTTTGCACGATAGCTCTCTAAACCTCTTCTTAAATTTCGCTGACTCGAACCATCAAGAAATGCGTTGACTTTAACACAGTTCAATCCACCTCCCAGGTGATCTAAAAGGGATTCGTCATTTTTGGATGCTTCAAGATTCCAAATCGCAAGGTTAATCGCTGATTGGACTTCAGCAGAGAGTTCTAAAAATGATATCTCAGAATGTTTATAAGATACGAGCTGGAAGTAGGCTTCCTCTATTGTGACGCTTGACCAGCCTTCCAATGGCAGAATTTCACCCCTCCCTGTTAATTCCCCCTCGCCCATAACCACGACCCAGCCCTCTCTTGAGCTGATTTGTGCCTTTGATGTAATTACCGGTTGAGTTAATTCGTAACAAGTCTTTTCAATTCGCATATTCCAACTCCCGATTGAACTTATTAATAACCTCAGCGGTTTCTTCAGGTTTCTCAAAGTGGACAGCATGCCCAGCTCCGGAGACGATTGCTAGCGTTGACGAGGGTATTCGTGATTGCATTCGCTCCCCGATATCAACGTACTTTTCGTCTTCACTCCCTACAACCAGCAAAACCGGTATTTCGATTTCATGGAGTCGTCCCCATAGAGGTCTCATTACGCCTGAACCAGATGCGCGTAGATGACTAATGATTCCCATAGGATTCGTAGATAACCTTGCACGTCTTTGCGCCAACAACTTGTCGCTTGATAGTAGCCTTTGGGTAGAGAAAATTCGTTGCATTTCCCATGCGTTTACGAATTCAAGAAGACCTTTGTCCTCAAGCAGTGCGACCTTTCGGGTGTCATCTAGAGCCCTTTGATGGCGAGCAAAATCATCTTGTATACCTGGGCTTCCACCAATGAGGATAAGCGATCGAACGCTATTTTGTTTAGCAAGTGCATAACTTAGAGCTAAGCGGGCCCCCATTGAATAACCAATTAAATCAAAAGGGTCTCGCAACGAAGAGTTTGTAACCTCATGGATCTGGTTGATCATAGCTTTGAGCGTGTACTGTTTGAGTTCTTTAGGGCATGGGCTCTGTCCGTGCCCAATCAGATCGGGCAATATATAAGAAGAGTCCAAATAGGTCGCAAGTTCCTCCATTGATTTATGATTACCAAGAAACCCGTGAAGAATAATTCCCGTTGAGTCAACATGTTTTTGCGAAAAGTAAAGCGGACAGGAGCTTTCCGTCATGCTTTCTATACTTCCTGACCAAATTCCTGATCAAATGCATCCCTTATGGATCCGAAAGCCCGCAAGGTTGAGTCAGTGTCACTTTGGTAGTAGATAATTGAAAGACCGGATTTTGACATCGTTTTTGTGATATCAGCCTTCAACTCCTTGATCGTTTGAGGATTAGAAAAATCTACGCTTAGTGATTTGAAAACTTCTGCGAACGGCAACATCGGTGGTGTAAGGAAATACTTAGCAAATTGTTCTTTGTTGATAGCGCTACTTATAGGCAGGAAGTTGAAGATGCCGCCTCCCCCGTTGTCAAGAATCACGATAGTCATCTCAGCCTCTAGCCTGATGCTGGCTAGTATTCCACCAAAGTCATGTGTTGCAGCAACATCCCCAATAAGGCAAATCACCTTTTCTTCGGATCCAAATGAAGCCCCAAGACTTGTTGAGACTATACCATCGATTCCATTCGCCCCCCTATTAGATAAGGTCCTATACGGAATCGCACTATCAGCAAAAGCTAGCTCTGCGTCACGAATTATCATGGAGTTAGATAACATCACACGCACTTCATCATCTACTCCTTCCATCACTGCATTAACTATTGAAAGTTCGTTATGATCATCTTGCAAGTACTTCTGCACTATTGAAGTTGCAACCGTATTTCCTTTCTTCCAATGATCCAACCATTCTGAATGAGGTCTGAACGTTTCGCTGCTTTGACTGTAAGGGAAGAAAAGGTCGCCATAGTAGGCCTCTGTTATGGAATTACTCGGATCAACCCAATCAACAGTTGGAGAAACCAGGATGTGATGCTCCGGTGGGTTCATACTGATCCATCTTTTATATGCTTTCGAAGTAGGTGCCAGACCGATATGGATAACAACATCCGGCGACCGAAGCGACTCCGTGAAGGAAAGAGATCCGCACAGCACCTCTCCCGATGTAATAACGGTTCCACTTACAGCGCGTCCACGTATTTGAGAAGCAGGGTCAGCAATGATAGGCCACTTNACTACTTCTGAAAACCAACCNATTCGCTGNATTGCATTATCATCTAGGTCATTTGGGCCAACTGAAATTATTCCATTCTGATACNTTTCCCCCAGTTGCATTAACCGTTGGGCACCAGCGTNAGANANGNTAGTTGAATCANAAGGTTTNAGATTNGCTTCGGGGACNNCAAGNTCAGACAAAGGTTCCAAAGGTTCACGAAGAGGCCAATTGAGATGAACAGGGCCTCTACCTGCTACAGATCTATCCCAGGCTCTTATAGCTATATTCTGAGCTTGCGCCGGATCGGCATCATTCGCAACAGGTAAATCGTAAAACCATTGAACATTAGATCCATAAATTTGAACCTGATCTATTGTTTGCCCTGCACCCCACTGTCGCAATTCAGGAGGTCGGTCAGCTGAGCATACAATCATGGGAACCCCAGAATGTTTCGCTTCAATAACAGCCGGTAGGTAGTTCGCTAATGCAGTGCCTGAAGTGCAAATAAGCACTACAGGAGACTTTGTGATTTTTGCGTGCCCTAAGGCATAGAAGCCAGCAACACGTTCATCTAAGAAAACCTTTACATTTAAGCCTGTCACTTCAGCTGCTAACACTAAAGGGGTATTTCGTGAGCCAGGCGAAACAGCTACTTCGGTCACGCCTAACGCTTTGATCTCGTTAAAGAACCTGATGGCGAAGGGATATGCCGATAATTCATAGTTATCGGTGGTTGGCTTTTTATCCACATTAAAAGTCTAGGAGTGAAAGGACCGTATTTGCTATGTTTAACAATTCATATCCTTATACGGATGTGATACCGGCGTTACGATCCATATATGAGTATTGAAGAATTAAAGAGCTTGTTAGGACCAGGCAGAGTAAACGAGGACCAGGAAGTCATCAAAACCTATAGTGACGACTGGACAGGAAGGTACAAAGGTTTTGCTCCTGCAGTTATTTTCCCACAGTCGACTGATGAGGTAGCAGAAATTCTCAGCTGGTGTTCAACCAATCAGGTAAAAATCGTTCCTCAAGGAGGAAATACTGGAATGGTCGGAGGTAGCGTCCCTTTAAATGGTGAATTAATCATTTCATTGAAAAAAATGAAGAATATAAATATCTCGGACACAAACAATACCCAAATTGTTGCTGAGGCAGGCGCAACACTTTTAGAAATACAGAATTTAGCTTCTGAGAGGGGGTTGATTTACGGAGTAGATTTCGCATCAAGAGATTCAGCGACTATCGGAGGGACAATTGCCACGAATGCCGGCGGCTTGAACGTTCTTAGGTACGGCACTACTCGTCATCAAATTGTGAGCGTTGAAGCGGTTACAGGAGCAGGAAAAATTATCGGTAATTTAAACGGTCTAGAGAAAGACAATACCGGATACCATTTGCCGAGCTTATTGTGCGGCAGCGAGGGAACGCTTGCTATCGTGACACGAGCTAAGTTGCGACTATGGCCTAAACCAGAAGAAAAAGTTACTATTCTTTTTGGTTTCAACACTATTCAAGATGCTGTTAATCTCACGGAAGCCTGCATCACTAAAAATACAGACATCGTTGCCTGTGAATTATTCTTCCAAAAGGGAGTAGATCTAGTAAGGGAAGCCTATGATCTCCAACCTCTTTGGGACAACAAAAACTCTATATATCTACTATGTGAATTTGCTGGAGACTTGGGTATTTCAGACCGGTTAAACGAAAATGCTTTAGGGGAAATTCTTAGAACTCATGAGTCTGTCTTAGTAGCTACCACAGACAGAGAACGACAAAGACTATGGCAATATCGGGAGTTGCATACTGTCGCTGTCTCACAGAGAGGCATTCCTCTGAAACTCGATGTGACAATACCCTTGGGGAATCTACCTTACTTCATAGAAAGCATCGACACGATTTGCGACAACATCAATCCTTTGTCTTTACCTTACGTATTTGGTCATTCTGCTGACGGAAACATGCATCTCAATATCTTGAAGTCGGAGCCAAAGATAACTGAGATAGAGGAAGAAATACTGAAGTTTGTCGTTTCACTCGAGGGAAGCATCTCTGCTGAGCACGGAATCGGTCGCGCAAAAGCACCATATCTGCACTTCCAACGAAATGAAGACGAGATTAAAATTTTCACAGAAATGAAGAAGGCTTTCGACCCTAAAGGCATCCTGAACCCTGACGTCATCTTCCAAAGTAGTAATTGACGGCACAAAGTTGGCAAGAAAAGAAATTATGACAAGTAAAGAGAATATTTGCGTAATAATGTAGTTTGAACAAGTCACCCATGCTATGAGGATCCTGAATGATTGAGAACAACCATGACATAGAAATATGCCCTTCAATTCTTCCTGCAGACTTCAGTTGTTTGGGTTTAGAATTAGAAGCTCTAGAAGAGGCAGGAGCTGACCGGATCCACTGGGACATAATGGATGGAAATTTTGTTCCGAATCTGACCGTAGGCCCTGATACGGTTGCCGCCTGTAGAAAAAGCGTTGAGATACCTTTTGAAGCACATTTGATGGTAGAGGACCCTGACCTTTTGTCCCCAATGTTTATTGAGGCAGGGTGTGAACTGATATTGGTTCACGTTGAGTCGGTTCGTCACCTGGACCGAACCCTAAACGTAATTTTAAACTCTGGTGCAAAAGCTGGAGTAACACTCAACCCTTCGACACCAATTGAAAGTATCGTTAATGTGCTTCATCTCGTTGACCAGGTCTTGATTATGTCAGTGAACCCTGGCTTTGGGGGACAAAAATATCTGCCATCTCAAGAGGGCAAGATCAAATCATTAAGCAACATAATCTCCGAAAGAGATTTATCAATAAACATTGAAATAGATGGTGGTATAAACGAAAGCACCATTGGTCAAGCTACCAAAGCTGGAGCTAACGTCTTCGTTGCCGGAAGCGCAGTTTTCAACCATCCAGATGGACCAGCAAAAGCAATCCAAAATCTCCGAAAGATTGCGTCCAGCATCTAGGGCATGTTCAAACACGTCTTTGCTATTGCTATTGCTATGGTAATTTCAGTAACTTTTGCGTGCTCGGGAAAAGAGACTTCTGACCCTTTAGCATTTTGCGAAAATTTTATTGCAGTGGCTGCGCCTGACTCCCCTCTGAATACCTTTGATTTCAATAATGCGGAAAGTGTAGAAAAAGCAATCATGGACCTCAAAGTTCTATCTACAAACCCACCAGAGGATATCGCACAGAATACAAATCAGGTAGTTGACCTGTACAAGAGCATTCTTGAGGCCCTAGTAGCGTCGGCACCAGATGATAGACCCATGATACTCCTAGAGTTTCAAGACGACATCAATGAAAGCATTAACTCAATTGAAAGTTTTGAAAATTATGGTAAGACAGTTTGCGGGATAGATTTTGACGAAGAATCACCTGTACCCACTACAGAAATTCCATTAGACCTAAACAACTAGCTTTATTTGCTAGTCGACTTCTCCACGAGTCGTGATAACGTGATCAACAATTCCGTACTCCTTAGCTTCTTCAGCGGTAAACCAACGGTCTCGGTCGGAATCAGCTTGAACCTGTTCAATTGTTTGTCCGGTATGCCCTGCTATCAATTCTGCCATTAGTTTCTTGATATAGCTAAGTTGCTCTGCTTGAATAGCGATGTCTGAGGCTTGACCTTGGATACCTCCAAGTGGCTGATGCATCATTATGCGGGCATGCTTGAGCGAATATCGCTTACCCTGAGCCCCTGCTCCGAGAAGGAATTGCCCCATAGAGGCCCCTAAACCTAAACACAAAGTAGAAACATCTGGTTTTATTAGTTGCATAGTATCGTATATCGCCATCCCAGCAGTTACCGAGCCTCCAGGCGAATTGATATACAACCAAATATCTTTTTCTGAATCCTCACCTTCTAGGTACAGCAATTGTGCAGTAATCTCCTTGGCAATCTCATCATCGACTTGATCCCAAAGCATGACAATTCGGTTTCTTAATAGCTGCGAATAAATATTAAACTGCCCCGCTATACGGGAAATATCGTCAGATGCTTGGGTGGGAAAATTCATTTTTTCAACTCCGGTCACGATTACTCTTTCTTTGATTTTAGAGGGTTTATTTCTCTACGCCATATTTTATTTGATGTGCGCCGGGTGGGACTTGAACCCACACATCCTAATGGACACAGGGACCTAAACCCTGCGCGTCTGCCAATTCCGCCACCGGCGCTTGGTTTCGTAAGGTTATCTAATATCTGACGATAATTCACGCACTATTAGGAGTTATTGTTTCTATTCTGTTGGTCTGAAAAATGGCGGTGAGATTATATCAGCTAGTCCTTTTACGAAAAGGCCAGCAGGCGCTCTACCTGTTGCCCGTTTTCCTCCTGTAGATTCAATAAACCCCGATGCAGATTTAACTTTGCGGGAAAAGTTAGCAGCATCAATGTTGCTTCTCCAGACAGCCTCATAGACTCTCCGTAAATCTGAAATAGTAAATTGATCATCTACGAACGCTGTCGCTAAGGTCGTGTATTCTAGCTTAGACGCCGCTCTTTCAAGCCCATCCCGTAGCATCGCAGCATGGTCAAATGCAAGAACAGGTCCATCTTCGTAAGTTAGCTGAGAGTTAAATTCCGGCAAATCATCGACTGCCCAAAATCTAGCTAAGCGAGCATCTGAGCCTGCTCTTGGCGTTCCAGGGTCGGGCATAAAAGCCAAGTATGCCACTGAAGTCACCCTCATTTTAGAATCTCTTGCATCTCTACCTGGGGTCGAATAAGTCTGGAGTTGTTCAAGATGCGCAGGTTCTGCTGCGAATCCAGTCTTTTCTGCCAGTTCTCTGAGCGCTGTTTCATGTATTGATTCTTCTGGGTGAAGGTGTCCACCGGGTAGAGCCCACGAACCGCTTTGCGGAGGGCTTGCTCGCTCGACTAATAAGACAGCGAGTCTTCCGGAGCGAATAGTCAAAAGGATCACATCAGCTGTTACGGCATTAGGCGGATAATCTCTCGGCTTATAATTCCTGACAAATTCCGTATCTTCAGTTGAAAGACCGCTAGGGAGTAAAGTTAAATTCTTAGCCATTAAAGGACGACCTCAATACCATGAAACCTCATCTCATCTGAAACGATACCTATATTAACTGGTGAAACGGCTGCTGTTAGTTTAGATAGAACTCTTGTTTTAAAACCATTTTGTGCGCTATCAATAGCAGTCGCTTTTACACAATGATCAAATGCTAGACCTACAATATCTACAGTTGTAATAGATTCTTTTGAGAGAATTTGTTTTAGACTCTCTTCACCATCGCGTCCTTCAAATCCTGAATAAGCTGCTTCAAACATTCCTTTCTTAACTGAGTAATTTATTTTGTCACTTATGTTGGAGAGTTCAGGGTGAAGATTAGCCTCATCCGTACCAGCCACGCCATGTGTAGGCCAAGTATCTTGATAGTTAGGTTGGTCTGAAAAATGCACTCCAGGGTCTATATGCCAATCTTGAGTCGTGATAATGCAGTCGTAGCTTTCATCCTCTGCCACATAAGTCGCTATCTCCTTTGCAACATCATTTCCTCCTTCTACAGGCAAGGAACCCCTCTCACAGAATGTTGGTTGAACATCCACTATAAGAAGTGCTTTCTTTGATTTATTCACTTTTGCCTTTCTTAGTATGCAGAATTGTTGGAATAGCAGGATCTCCGTCGACCCTTAGTCGAATTTCTTTCGGTATTTCTGACATGATCTTCATTAAATGGCATCGCGTGTCCTCTAGCGTAGGGAGATCCGCAATTTGCCCTGATGACATTAATTTGCTCTGGAGAGACCTGCAACCATGTGATGGTGAATGCATTTGGAATGAGTCTTCAATAAATAATGATTCTTCAACGGCTATTCCATTGGAATCAATGGTCCGAATTGCGAACTTCTTTCCGCCCTGTGAAGTTTTTCCTTCAGACTGCTTTTCTACTGGTCGCATCTTAAGCATTGCAGAATTTTCTTCAATAGCAACTAGCTTGTACACAAAGCCAGCTGATGCCGCACCAGATCCGGTAACCAATCTGTGCCCTGATTCAAAAGCATCTATTGGTGCATCTACTAGTTCCCGTATTTTATATTCGTCTAAATCCCCAGAAACCATAATTTGTGCTTGTGGTGCTCCTAAGTCATCTAGTAGTGCTCTAGCGGATTTGGCACCAATAGCAAGGTCTCCTGAATCGATTCGTATTCCTTTCAAATTAGCATTTGAGGCTTTGACGGCATTAACAATGCCAGCTTCAATATCGTATGTGTCAACAAGAAAAATGGAATCTTCACCCAAATATTTGGCTTGATTTCCAAAAGCATCTATTTCGGATTGAAATGAGAGAGTGTAAGCGTGCGAAGCTGTCCCTGCAGTTGGAATACCCCAGCGTCTTCCTGCTTCAAGATTAGACGTCACATTAACTCCTCCGATATAAGCTGCTCTGGCAGCGTTGACAGCAGCTTCAGGTCCAATTCGTCGGGACCCAGCCTCCATAACAAGTTGACCGTTCGCTGCACTCACAATCCTTGCAGCTGCTGTTGCGATGGCTGAGTCAAAATTTACGATTGATAGTAGTAATGTTTCTATAAGTAAGGCTTCTCCTAAGCTCCCTTCAACCGTAATTACTGGGCTGTATGGAAAGTATGTTTCTCCCTCCCGATAAGACACAATGTCTCCCGTAAAGTTGAAAGAATGCAAGAATTCTTGAGTTTCTTTTGAGACTATTTTTTCTTGCCCCAAGAATCGAAGCATGTCATCACTGAAGGAGAATTTCTTCAGATATGGCAATAACCGATTGATACCAGCAAAGACACCAAACGATCTTCCCAGAGGAAGATCGCGCGCAAATACCTCAAAAACAGCTTTTTTATCTGCTTGTTTTGACTGCACCAACGCATCAAGCATGGTGAACTCATAGCGATCTGTATACAAAGCATAAGATTCTGATTTGTCTTGCATAGTTTGCACCTTAGGTTATGAGTCTACCATTATATATAGTCATAGTGACAATATTGCCTTTAGAGCTTTCATATAAAATACGATGTAGCTTCATAGAGTGACCAAAGAGCATACCCCTCGAGATAGTAACCGGACCTTTTGGCGGCCTACTGGAGCTTCAGCTTACGCCATTGCTCTTGTAGCGCTTCCAGGCTTTCTTCTTGGTGCGTTCGCTCCAGAGATAAAAGAAGGCCTTTCATTTGGCGACACCGAACTTGGTGCAATCCTTACTTTTGGTTATTTAGTTTCAAGCATCGTCATGTCAGTATCAGGTGGGGCTGCTGATCGAACGGGGCCAAAGCGTGTTCTAAGATATGGGGTTGCTATTGCTTCGCTAGCTGCATTCCTCACAGGTTTCCTAGGTAATACATTTTTCTTACTCATGATATTTATAGGCTTAAATCGCGTAGCCGAGGGCATCATCCATCCAGCAACAAATAACTTAATATCCTCATCTGTGGTTTTGGAAAGGCAAGGAATCGCAATGGCAGCAAAGCAATCTGCTGTTCCCTTTGCAACAGCCCTCGCAGGTTTTGCTGTTCCAACTCTTGGGGTAGCTTTCGGATGGAAGGGAACATTTTTGGTGGTAGCACTATTAGCGTTTCCAGCTTGGTTCACAATTCCCAACGCACCTTTGATAAGTGAGAAGAGTTACTCGTCCCGCCGAGAAATGTGGCGCCTCTCACACTTGCAGCTTCTCGCTCTAGCAGGTGCATTCTCTGCGGCTGCAGTCGTTACTGTTTCAGGGTTTCTAACGACTTCAGCAAAAAATGCAGGATATAGCGATGGATATGCTGGGTTGATTCTCGGACTAGGAGGACTCTTAATGATCATCTCTCGATTAACGTGGGGCTACTTAGCAGACCGTTACCAGTTTGATAGATTCAAAGCAGTTTCTGGGTCACTTCTAATCGGATCATTAGCGTTTGTGCTTTTTGCTATTGAATCTAAGGCCTCCATTGCAGTTGGTTCCATATTTATTTTCGGAATTGGTTGGTCATGGCCTGGTTTGGCGTTGTTAGGAATTATTGAACACCATCGAGATGAACCCGGAGAGGCAACTGCCATAGTACAGACGAGCATTCGCATAGGAGCAATGTTCGCACCTTTGGGATTCGGGTTGATCGCCGACTCTTTTGGCTACAGTTATGCTTGGCTGTGCTCACTGGTCTCGGCTTTACTCGGCGGGTTCTTCATGCTCCTAGCTAGTGCGAGTCTACCCAATCCAAAGAATGCGAAGGATAGATAGCTTATTTTGGAGTTAAGAGGTAGAAAGAAGCACTTTAGCGATTTCTTTTAGTGCTCGACCTCTATGACTTATTCGATTCTTTTCCAAATCGCTAATTTCACCAAATGTTTTTCCGGGGACCTCAGAGGGAAGGAAAATCGAATCATACCCAAAGCCTGAATTCCCTATTGGGGAAAGGGCGATTTTCCCAGAAACTATACCTTCGGCAGTTACAAAAGTTTTATCAGGCCAAAGAACGACAATGGCGGTCCTGAATCGAGCCCCTCTGTTAATCATCGGGACATCGGCTAATTCCGTTAATAACTTTTGTATGTTGTCCTCTGATCGCGCACTGGGACCTGCATATCGGGCAGAGAGAACACCGGGTTCACCATTCAATGCTTCAACCTCCAAACCAGTATCATCCGCTATCACTGGCATACCAGTTGCTTCCATTACCCCTAGAGCCTTCAAATGTGCGTTCCCGAACAGGTCAGGTGCATCTTCTATAATCTCAGGGATTTCACTGGGGCGTGGCAATATTTCTATTTTGTGAGACATTATTTGCTGCATTTCCTTATATTTGTGAGGATTTGCAGTTGCGGAGATTAATTTCATCTCTTTTGTGGAGGAGTTTTAAGTAGTTCCTTTTGGAGAGTAATAATTTCATTAATCCCCTTCTCAGCTAATACAAGCAATGTGGACAATTCATCTTTTGAAAATGAAAAGTTCTCCGCTGTCCCTTGGATTTCTATGAATTCACCCGATTCCGTCATAACTACGTTCATATCAGTATCTGCTTTGGAATCTTCTTCGTATGGCAAATCTAATCTTGCCTCCCCATTAATAATCCCCACTGATACTGCGGCACATGCCTCAAGGATTGGTTGCTCATTGATTTGTTTTCGAGCTTGAAGTCTTGACAAAGCGTCATGAAGAGCAAGAAACCCTCCGCATATAGAAGCGACACGAGTACCTCCATCCGCTTGAAGTACATCACAGTCGACTGTGACTTGACGCTCACCTAGCTTTTCCATATCGCAGACTGCTCGCAAAGACCGTCCTATTAATCGCTGTATTTCTTGAGTTCTACCTTTAGGCCCTTTAGTTTCTCTTCTTATACGCTCAGGTGACGAACCAGGAAGCATTGAATACTCAGCGGTAACCCATCCAGTCCCCGTACCTCGCATCCAGCGTGGAACGTCATCATCTACTGAGGCGGTGCATAGAACTCGAGTGTTTCCGAATTCGACCAAAATAGATCCATCCGCCATTGTTGTAAAGTCCCGCGTAAAGCTTATTTCCCTTAACGCATCTACTTTTCTTCCATCTGTTCGCCCCACCTAGACTCCTTTATTAAGCTACGAATTCTTTACCTACACATGCTATTGAAATTTCTCCTGCAAAAACTTCGCTAGCCTCCTCAAGGTGCTGAGATGGTTCTTCACCTGGAGCCAAGTGTGAGAGAACTAGTTGTGAAACATTTGCGTGTTGCGCCATCATTCCAGCTTGACGAGCTGAAAGGTGCAATATCTTCTCTTTTTCCCGATGCGAGAGGAATGTGGATTCAGCTATTAACAAATCGATAACTGGCCCTAGTTGCGTGACATCCCAATCTGGGCCTGTATCTGCAGAAAAGACCATGCTCGAATCCCCCACTTCAACTCTTGAGGCTAAAGTTTCAACGTAATGATCAGTTCTGGACCACCGCCATTTCTGATCCGCTATTACGAGGGATGATTTGTCACTAATCACGTTACAGCGAAATGATTCTTCGATATTTTCACACATCTTCCGCGCTAATGAGAAAGTTCCAATTGTTCCGTAAACCGGAATCGGTTCGCACAGCACATAGTGTCGTATAGCATTATAAACCACTGGAAGCTCCAACCAATGGTCTGCGTGTTCGTGACTCAGCACTATTGCAGTCAGGTCGGATAAGCATATGTAGTCTTGCAGGTTAGCTAAAGTTCCGGGCCCCGCATCTAACCAGACATTTGCTTGGGGGCTTTGGACCAGAAAGCCGGTACAGGCTCCACCTGCGTTCGCGTAACTACCGCTACAACCAAGGACGGTAACTTTTAGTTCGGGGGTCTTCACGATTTTTAACTCCAATTATGGGATATCGCTTTTTCTAATTCAGGGCCAAATAACTTTTGACCTTGCTCTGCAAACCAAGATACATCGCCTGAGGAGATAAATGTCCTGTTTCCTTGATTAATATTTGTAGTTTCAAGACCTTTTTCTCTCAATGACTTTGCAACTGCAAATGCTGTTTCATCTGCTGATGACACTAAGATAACGCCCTCACCCACAGACTCTCCGATTGCTCGCGCCAAATAAGGGTAGTGGGTGCATCCGAGTAGCAGTGCGTCGACATCGGCTTCAACAACTGGGGCAAGCAGCCGGTCAGCAAGAATACGTACTTGCTCTCCGTCGAATTCTCCGCGTTCAACAAACTCCACGAAACCAGGGCATGCCACGCTTACGAGTTTTATGTTCTTTTGGCTAATTTCCTTAATTGCATTGTCATACGCTTGACTATTTATAGTTCCAACTGTTCCGATAACACCTATTCTTTTTGTAACCGAGACTTCAGCAACTGCCTGAGCTCCAGGGTGAATGACACCCACTATGGGGACTTCTGTGGACGCTCGTAAATTATCTTCCGCTGCAGCTGATGCTGTGTTACATGCAATTACGATCATTTTTACATCGTGCTCATCGATAAGGTAATTAGATATTTGATCTGAATAAGATTTAACTTTTTTTAATGGTTGAGGCCCGTACGGGTATCTTGAAGTGTCACCGAAATAGACAATATCTTCAGATGGCAACAAGTCTATTATCGCTCTAGCGACAGTAAGTCCACCGAAACCTGAATCGAAGATTCCTATTGGCTGGCTACTTGACACATATCTAATCGTAGAGGCATTTCATAAATTAGTTAGAAAAGTTGCATAGAAGATATCGAAATTCCTAGAAGTAAATTATTGATTCAATAGAATTGGCGACATCATCTAAGTCACCGAACCATGCTCCAGTGGAGAGATACTTCCATCCTCCATCACAGACGATAAACACGATAACTCCTGTTTCGACCTTTTCGGCAACTCTAATTGCCCCTGCCAGAGCCGCCCCTGAAGAGATGCCTGAAAAAATTCCGCACTCGCTTGCTAATTGTCTTGTGTAATATATTGACTCTTGCGGGCGTACTATTCTTTTGCCATTAAGAATTTCTAATCCTTTCCAATTCTCAAAGACTGGAGGTATGAAGCCATCATCCAAGCTTCTTAGTCCCTGAACTATTTCTCCAGAAGGCGGTTCCACTGCAAGAATTTGTATGTCTTTGTTTTGTTCGCGAAGGAAAGTTCCCACACCCATGAGTGTTCCCGAAGTTCCCAGCCCTGCTACAAAGTGCGTTATACCTGGAACATCATTCAAGATTTCTGGGCCTGTCGTTTCATAGTGAACTTGAGGGTTTGATTCATTACCATATTGATACAGAAAGACCCAGTCTGGGTTTTTCTCTGATATTTCCTGAGCAAGTTTCACTGCACCGTTAGAACCTAACTCTCCAGGAGAAGAAATGATCTCAGCACCCCATACCTCCAGCAATTGTTTTCTTTCAATCGAAACATTCTCAGGCAAAACAATTTTAAGTTGGTAGTTGCGCATCGATGCAATCATCGCAAGCGCAATACCCGTATTTCCAGAGGATGGCTCAATTAAGGTACATCCCGGTTTAAGTAACCCCTCTTTTTCAGCTTGCAAGACCATTGACTTAGCAATGCGGTCCTTGACTGACCCTGCAGGGTTTTGATTCTCTAGCTTGGCATAAATTTTTACATCGGAATTAGGGCTAAGTTTTGATACATCAACTACTGGAGTGTTCCCTATGAGGTCAAGGATTGTTTGATGGATTGCCATATCTAATTATGACGTCTTTTTTACAATTCAACACTGCGACATCGGTCTTAGGAAGTAATGAAGCTAATTTCTTCTTCAGTTATTTCTTCGTTCCTGATTCGGAAACTCCTGATTGCAGGCTCACTTTCTTGGAGCGAAACTATTAGATAGTGCCATGTACCTAAAGGATCAAAGTTCCCTGCGTCCTTAACATCTGTTGGCGAAGGATACGCAGGAGTGTGCGTATGACTATGCATTACTCCTATGATTTGCTTTTCTTCGGCATCTGCAATGCCTTCCACTTTCATCATTTCCAATGGATCCAATTGGTAGATTATTTCTGATTTTACGACATTCTCCATCGGATAGAAGCATGCAATAATACTTGAACCGCGATTTGCAGAAAAGAGCCCACATGCTTCGTTCGGCAATTCATCAATAGCATGTTTGATTATTTGGTTTTTGATGTCTTCGTTTAGAGCGAGCATCCTTATATGCTACAACAAACTTTTGTGTGAGTTATGGTGAGTAAATAGCTCTCTTCCCAACTTAAGGCAAATATTGGCGCTACCCTCAGGTCATCATGGCTAATTCAGGAAAGCGTATTGTTGTAACTAATCGTCAAGCTAAGAGGGAATTTGAGATTTTTGAAACGATAGAAGCTGGCATGGTTCTGCAGGGAAGTGAAGTTAAATCATTACGTAATAGTCAAGCTCAATTAGCAGAGGCCTTTTGTAGAATACATGACGGAGAAATTTGGCTGAATTCTTGTCACATCAGCAAGTATGACCATTCAAGTCCCAGCTTCTCTCACGAACCAGACCGACCAAAGAAACTTCTTTTACATAAAAAGGAGATATACAAGTTGCAGGCTCAAGTTGACCAAAAGGGCCTTACGCTGATTCCGCTTTCAATGTATTTTAAGAACGGGAAGGCAAAGGTGGAATTGGCTTTGGCTAGGCGAAAGAACCTTGTTGACAAGCGTCGCCAGTTGGCTCAACGAGAAGCAGATCGTGAGGCTCAACGAGCTGTCTCACGAAAGATAAAGCAGGGGTTTACCGATTAGCTGCTGACATACCAGCTATATATCCAAATGTCATGGCTGGCCCGATTGTTCCTCCGGCCCCGCCGTAAACCATTCCAGTTGGTGCAGCCATTGCATTCCCTGCAGCATAAAGGCCGTTTATGATCCCTCCATTTAGCGAGAGCACCCTACAATTAGCATCTGTTTTAGGCCCTCCATTAGTTCCAAGTGCACCACCCTCGACCTTGATGGCATAGTATGGCGGGGTTGCAAGAGGCTGGAGTGTTGCCCTAATTCCTTCTTGTGACTGGTCGCCATTAAAAGTGTCATAAGCGCTTTGCCCTCTTTTGAAATCTAGGTCTTCCCCCTTAAGTGCGAATTCATTGAAACGTTCAAAGGTTGATTTAAATGTGCCTGAGTTAACACTTAACAAGCTTGCAAGTTCTTCGACTGTTTCTGCTTTTAACATCCAGTCCGGAGCGTTATCTCCAGCAGGGCACCCCGCCACGTCGTATGACACTTTATGTTTATGGTCAAAGATGAGCCAGCACGGGTTGTTAGGGTATTCAAATTTCTGCGGGTCAAATGCGTGGAACACGCCCCCCATGGCATTGTAATTACCCGCTTCGTTTGTAAATCGTTTGCCGTATTGGTTGATCATAAATGAATGTGGGCGAGTTCGTTCCAAAAGTATGAGGCGGACTGATTCATGTCCGTATTGCATCTCGCCTGGCACTTTGACTACTGGAACCCACCAAGCATTTCGCATATTACCTAGTTTTGCTCCGACATTCATAGCCATCTGTAGGCCATCTCCAGTATTTTCAGGCGAACCCGCAGGGGCGTTCATTGGACCTCTTAGGAATGTTCTAACCAGTTCGCTATTCCATTCGAATCCGCCTGTAGCTATGATCACGCCCTTATGAGCTAGTACCTCGACATATTCTCCGTGTTCTTCTACTTGAACACCTTTGACACTGTCACCGTCAGCAAGAAGCTTTATTGCAGGTGTGTTGACTTTGGGTTCGATCCCTAAGTCCAAAAGTGCTCGGAGTAGTCCGCTTACAAGAGCTAATCCCATTCCTATTTGCCCCTTTTCGATACGCTCCCCTAAAATTTTGCGGTCAGGTGCGGCAGTAGCTCCTCCTAATGGTGTTTCGGTTAGCATTACTGGGGCACCCTTTTCTCGACCTCGAATTATTGAAGCCCATTCCCCAAGTTCAGGTAATGAAAATAAAGCATTATCTACTGACCGGCCTCCACCGGGTAAGCCACCTGGGTGTTCAGGGTGATAGTCGGGATAATCATGAATCAGGTGGAATGAGCAGGGAGTGACATCCTCAATCCACTTGAGCATTTTCGGACCGTTGTCAACAAATGTTGCAGCCATATCGGAATCTATTTGACCCAACGAAAGCGACTCAAGATACGATAATGCTTTCTCTCGGGAGTCTTCTACGCCCGATCCCTCTTGCAGATGATTGTTTGGAATCCAAATGATTCCGCCACTCATAGCCGTAGTTCCGCCTATAAGTTCAGATTTCTCAAAAATACGCACAGAAGCGCCATTATGGGCTGCTGCAAGACCAGCAGTTAGGCCTGCTGCTCCTGTACCCAAAATGATCACATCACATTGCTCACTCAAGATTGTCCTCCTTTGTTATTGTGTCACAATTACCCGCTATCGTGATAATTTGATGGGTTTCACATGAGGCCTTTCTAAATAGCTATTTGACAAGGGGCTGATCGGTTTCGACGTGGCGGTTGTTTCGTCGGATCGTGCGACCGGAGTTGCTCAGACTCCAAAA
>PATL01000010.1:10635-38643 GCA_002713605.1 bacterium | reverse complement strand
ATGCCACAAAATCAACGCAAACACCCAAGACCAGGACTCGTTTTAGATGTCGACAGGACAACACCACCTATTCTGTTTCATCATGGCGAGGGTTTCCGAATGGAGAAACTTCCAGCAGGGCGATCTCGAGTTATATACCCAGCAGAGCCACTTCCAGGAGTTCCAAACCCTAACGCCTCTATCCGTCATGCATTGGAGAATCCACTTGGTGACTCTCCACCACTTTCTGCGCTTCTAAAGTCTGGAATGAAGTTGACAATAGCATTCGATGATATTTCTCTTCCCCTTCCCCCCATGCGAAAGCCTGATATTAGGCAAAGAATTATTGAAGCTGTTCTTGATACTGCTGCTGCAGCGGGTGTTGATGATGTCCACTTGATAGCGGCCCTTGCTCTCCACCGACGGATGACTGAACAAGAGCTAAGACATGCAGTGGGCGACAGAGTCTACGATGCGTTTGCACCGTCAGGAGCTATCTACAACCATGATGCGGAAGATCCTGACGGAATGATAGTGATTGGAACAACACCTCATGGAGAAGAAGTACAAATCAACAAAAGAGCCGCAGAAAGTGATTTGATCGTATATGTCAACATAAATCTGGTCTCAATGGATGGCGGTTGGAAAAGCACTGCTACCGGATTGTCCGGCTACACAGCACTTCGCCACCATCACAACCCCCAAACAATGGTTCAGTCAAAAAGTTTCATGGACCAAGAGAATTCAGAACTACACAAATCCAACTGGCGACAAGGAAAAGTCCTAAAGGAATCAGGCATTCAAGTATTCCAGATTGAAACTACAGTAAACAACAACACATTCGGATATGACGGACCACTCGCAATGCTCCAAAAGCGCGAATGGGAGTGGNCTTTCAAAGANCGCATGTCATTTCTNGGNATGCAAGCNGGGCTNAANAGAATGTCGCCTGCATCAAANCGNAAATCCTTTCAAGGNTGGCATTCACCATANGAAATTACATCTGTACAAGCAGGNGAAGTGGAAGC
This sequence comes from bacterium, assembly GCA_002713605.1. The sequence goes on along the minus strand of PATL01000010.1, from coordinate 37,636 downwards.
TGTNCACAAAATGACCACTGANAANGTATACAAGCAGCACCTTGTGCAAGTTAACGGACAAACGGACATTCTAACGATGGGATTACCTTACATATGCCCTTANAACGTTAACTCCGTGATGAATCCCATACTCGTCGCTTGCCTTGGGCTTGGATATTTCTTCAATATGTACAAAGGCAAACCGCTTGTTAGAAAAGGTGGAGTAGTTATCATGACTCATCCCACACCTTGGGAATTCCATCCAGTACATCATCCTAGCTATATTGACTTTTTTGAAAGAGTTCTCAGCGAAACTACAGACCCCGCTGTGATAAGTCAAAAGTATGAAAAGTCATTTGCAGAAGATGATTGGTATAGGCATTTGTACAGAACCTCTTACGCCTATCATGGAGTGCATCCCTTTTATATGTGGTATTGGTGTGCACACGCTCTCGACCACCTTTCAGAAATAATTATTGTAGGCGGCAACCAAGAAGCTGTGAGAAGGATGGGATTTAGATCAGCTACCACACTGCAAGATGCATTAGAAATTGCATCAGATTCAGTTGGGTTTAGCCCCACCATAACGCACTACCACAGCCCTCCAATTTTAATGGCAGACGTTACATAGCATGGCAAGGAAATTAACCAAACGAGAAATACAACGCAAGACGAGAGAAATCTATAAAGCGGTTGGAAATACCCCTCAAAGAATGAGGTCAACAGCGATCATTAAATCCGCGCAATTCCCATACCGATCAGCTCGCACACCCAACGGCGTTACTCCCCTCGAGCGCAAAACTTACCTTGGATCTGAGTATCCTACGGTTTGGGCTCGTCGGCTACCAGCCAGGACCGTAAGACTTCTATCCACCGAACTAATTGCTAAACCCCTAATGGGCTATATCGCTAGCCCACAACGAACCGGTTATGACCGACTCGAGGGTCTCAGAAAACGACAAGCAGTTATCTTTGTCGCCAACCACCATAGCCATGCAGACACTCCCCTAATACTAACATCCATTCCATTCCACTGGCGTAAACGGCTGATCGTCGGTGCTGCCGCTGATTATTTCTTTAAAACGAAATTCGGCGGCTCTTTATCCGCTCTATTCATCGGTGCTATTCCTGTAGAAAGAAATAAAGTAAGCAGAGAATCGTCAGATCAAATTGCATCATTAATTAAACGAGGTTGGTCCTTCATGGTGTTTCCAGAGGGAGGGCGCTCCCCTGACGGATGGGGTCAACCCTTCCGAGCAGGNGCAGCTTATCTTTCNATAAAATGNGATGNGCCANTNGTNCCNATACATCTTGCTGGAACNGGAAANATCCTNCGNAAAGGNANAGTATGGCCCAAGCGNTCATCAACNAAAGTTACATTTGGCGCTCCGATTTGGCCAAGAGAAAAGGAGAACAGTAGAACTTATTCAAAAAAGATCGAGCAGGCAATTGCGGAGTTAGCCGATGAGGAAAATAATGATTGGTGGGTTGCCCAGAAGCGAAAATACTCTGGCCAAACCCCAACGCTGCAAGCCCCCGAAATGGGAAGCTGGCGAAAGGCTTGGAACCTTGAAGCTAAATTAGGGAAATCGGCAGAAACCAAAAGACGCTGGCCGACAATTTAAGATTCACCACCACAAGTGTGTTGATTTACGATAGATTTATACTGCTTTAAAAGTAGATGCGTTCCTGCATGCAGTAAACGTAGATAGAGGAATTATGACTGTTTACACGAAGACCCCAATTGAATTAATTGAAGATGTTTACTCCACGCTTGAAGAAAGATTGGGCAACGCAAGAACACAGTTCGGACGTCAACTAACCTACGCTGAAAAAGTACTAATTAACCATTTAGACTCACCCGACCAGTCCCTTGAGAGAGGGTCTTCATATGTAGACCTGAGACCCGACCGTGTTGCAATGCAAGATGCCACAGCTCAGATGGCTTGGTTACAATTTATGACAGCTGGCCTTGAAAAGGTAGCTGTTCCCACGACAACACACGCAGATCACTTGATACAGGCAAAAGTCGAAGGTAAACATGACCTATTAACAGCATCCAAAACAAACGAGGAAGTTTATGACTTCCTTGAATCTGTTTGTGCAAAATATGGAGCTGGATTTTGGAAACCCGGAAGTGGAATAATTCACCAAGTCGTCCTAGAACAGTACGCATTTCCAGGTGGAATGATCATCGGGACCGACAGCCACACCCCGAATGGAGGGGGCTTAGGCATGATCGCAATTGGGGTTGGCGGAGCTGACGCAGTTGACGTTATGACTGGCTTTCCTTGGAACGTTCGATGGCCGAAACTAATTGGCGTACACCTCAAAGGCTCCCTAAATGGATGGACAGCTCCCAAAGATGTCATCCTAAAAGTGGCTGAAATTCTTACCGTAAAAGGTGGTACAGGAGAAATAGTAGAATATTTCGGTGAAGGAGCCTCTAACCTCTCAGCTACCGGCAAAGCAACAATTTGCAATATGGGCGCAGAAATAGGTGCAACTACATCGATCTTCCCTTATGACGACTCAATCAACCGCTATCTTCACTCAACAGACCGAAGTGATGTAGCTGAACTTGCTAATCATCATCAACAACATTTAACCGCTGACCCTGAAGTATTGCAGGCTCCGGAAAAATATTTTGACCAAGTCATTGAGATTGACTTAGACAAATTGCGCCCACATATCAACGGGCCACATACGCCAGACTTAGCAAGAGAAGTACAGGAACTAGGCGCTGAAGCAAAGTCTAATAACTGGCCTCTGGAAATAAGTGCTGCATTAATCGGTAGTTGCACGAATTCATCCTACGAAGATATAACGCGCGCTGCTTCAATAGCAAGAGAAGCTGCTCAGCATGGTTTAAAATCAAAATGTCGGCTCTTAATTACACCTGGTTCCGAACAAGTCAGGGCAACGATAACGCGAGACGGCTTACTAGCCGACTTTGAAGCGGTAGGCGCTGTAGTTCTGGCGAACGCCTGTGGACCATGCATTGGACAATGGGACCGGTCAGAAGAAAAAGACCACGAAACAGGAACACCAAACGTTATCGTTACTTCGTACAATCGCAATTTCCCAAAACGAAATGACGGAGACCCATCAACTCTGGCATTCGTAACTTCACCAGAAACGGTTATGGCACTTGCACTTGCTGGAACTGTGGATTTCGATCCTATTAACGGAAGCCTTCCGACAGCAGCCGGAGAACAGGTAACTTTGTCAACTCCTGAGGGAATTGAACTGCCTCCGAGTGGCTTTGATCCTGGAGAAGATACTTTCATTGCCCCACCGGAAAATGCAACAGAGCTCGAAGTTAAAGTCTCGCCATCTTCTGACAGACTTCAAGTTCTCGAGCCATTCCCTGCGTGGAATGGGAAAGACTACGAAAATTTGCCTATCCTTGTCAAAGCCAAGGGCAAATTCACGACTGACCACATTTCTATGGCAGGACCCTGGCTAAAATATCGCGGGCACCTAGAAAACATCTCTGGCAATTTATATTTAGGAGCCGTAAATGCTTTTGATGGTTATGAAGTTGGTTACGGGAGAAATGTGATTACAGGCGAAACACAAACCTTTCCTGAAATCGCTAAATCTTACCATGAAGCAAACCAGCCTTGGGTTGTTATAGGTGATGAAAATATGGGCGAGGGATCAAGCCGCGAGCACGCAGCCATGGAGCCGCGATTTCGATTAGGACTTGTAGCCATTGCACGAAGTTTTGCGCGTATTCACGAGACCAATCTAAAGAAACAGGGAATGCTACCTCTTACGTTTTTAGATCCTAGTGATTACGACAGAATCGACGAATCAGACCAGTTATCAATCCGCAATTTAGGTGACCTTCAACCTGGGAAAACAATTACTGTTAACGTCACGAAGTCATCGGAAGAAACATTCAGTTTTGAGACAACACATACGTTCAGCGACGACCAGATCGAATGGTTTAAGGCCGGTTCGGCTCTTAACGTAATCCGCTCTCAAACTCTCAGCTAATCTGGTATCTAATTCAACGATAGCCGGTAAGTAGTTATCGTTAAACTAGATATAATTCTGTATGGATATTAGACAAATAAATGCACTAGTTGCAGTAGTTGACACAGGCAGTTTCAGCGCAGCGGCGCAATCCCTACACACTGTCCAGTCAAACATCTCAACCCATATTGCTAGGCTAGAACAAGAGCTATCTGTATCCTTAATTGACAGGCGAACTGGTGCACTAACCGAAGAGGGAGCTCTCGTAGTTGAACGGGCACGCCGTGTTCAAACTGAACTTGAGTCAATTTCATTAGACGTCAAGGCGCTCCACACCGAAGTTTCAGGAATCGTGAGGCTAGGTGTAATCGGAACCACAGGCCGTTGGGTGTCACCTATACTACTGCAGTCCATGATTGAGAAATATCCGAAGGTCAAGATCCAGATTACGGACGCAGTAACAAGCAACTTGCTGCCGCTAGTCGTACAGGGAAGAGTTGACGGAGCAATAGTAAACCTGCCGATCGCTCATCCAGATGTTGAAGTTGAAGCTTTATTTGAAGAAGAACCCGTTCTTGTCGCACCTAATTCACACCCTCTTTCGAAATATGACTCTGTGACCCCATCCGTTCTCGCCGAATTTCCTCTTTTATTGAACCCCAAAGGAGTTCCCTTCAGGGATAGTTTAGACAGAGATTTAGCAGCCCACGGAATTATACTCTCACCTAAAGCTGAAGTAGATGGCATGCGGCTCTTAGCATCGCTGGCCACAGATGGCTTTGGAGCGGCAATTCTCCCAGCCACGGCTGCCCAAGGAACTGGCAAATGGAAAAGAATTCCACTGGAAGGTTTTACAAGACGCATAGTGGGTTTAGCAACGAACAAACGAGTGCCTCTATCTGCTACAACTAGAGTCGTTCGTGAAGTGCTCCGGAAAATGATCCTTGAATATGGTTCTGACCAAAATGGCATCTACTTAGCGACTAAGTAACGCCTATTTCATGACAATCATACTAAGATGACCCTGTGAGTGGACAAGAAAATACCGTTCAAGTACAAACTCAACTTTCACAGGGCACGGTTGTTGAAGTTAAACGAGACAACGATAAAAACTTTGTGGAAGTATCTCTAGGGTCCCCGACTGAGCCCGTACCTCTTTCGGCAGAAGATGGTCAGAAGTTAGTCGAAGGAGTGAGAACTGCAAGAGCTCAATATATTCCTCTCGTTTGCAACATTAACTCAACTGGAGCACCGCCTGATGCAGGAGTCGAAGCACTTGATGGTTGGGGGAAAGCCGCTCAGGAGATAACGGCGAGTTCGGGGATAATACCAATCATTTTTTGCGTCAAAGAAACGGCATTAGCCGGACCAGCACTCCTTTTAGGATTAGCTGATTTTGTAATAATGATTAAAGATTCCTATAGCTATGTAAGTGGCCCAAGAATGGTTCAAGAGTTTACAGGAGTACCAATTGACCCTGAAACCTTGGGGGGGGCTGCAAAACACGCTCAAATGTCTGGCCTCGCAAGCTTTGTTGTTCCTGACCTCGATTCAGCCTCAGAAGTAGTGGATGAATTACTTGCATTACTTCCAAGCAGTTCATCGTCAACCCCACCAACCAATCCCACGATCGACCCAGCTGATCGGCTACTAACGAACATTGAAAATATAGTACCGGATACTCAGACTGGCAGCTACGACATGCGCGAAATACTAGCGCAAATAGCTGACGATGAAATCCTTACCGAAATACGAAAAGACTGGGCTACCAACATCATTACGGCACTATGCACAATTAACGGCAACACAGTTGGAATCGTAGCGAACCAACCACAATCTCTTGCCGGCACTCTAGACATATCTGCCTCCCAGAAAGGGGCGCGATTTGTCAACTTCTGCGATGCTTTTAATGTTCCTATCATCACCTTCGTTGATACACCCGGATTTCAACCCGGAAAGGATCTTGAGTGGCGAGGAATGATCCGACACGGAGCCCAACTTGCTTTTGCCTATGCAAATGCGACAATACCCCGAATATGTGTAACCGTGAGAAAAAGCTACGGAGGAGCATATATCGTAATGGACAGCAAACATATGGGGAACGACCTGTCGATAGCATGGCCTTCGGCTGAAATCGCCGTAATGGGAGCAAAAGGAGCTATAGAAATTCTTCATCGCAAAGCAACCCGATCTGATCGTGAACAACTTGAATCTGATTACGAAAGTAGGCTTCTGAACCCTTACACAGCGGCAGAGCGAGGCTCTGTTGATATGGTGATACATCCAGAGAACACCAGAATTGAAGTTTCCGCTGCTTTAGATTTCCTTCTATCCAAACGAGAAAAGCTCCAAAAGCGACTTCATAGCAATACCCCACTCTAGAAGTTAGAAAACTTTCACAATGTACCTAGAAAGATACGACAAAGTTAGCGAGATGACATATTTTGCCGATAACATGCAACTTGTAAAACGATCGGAGCGGAGTTTTGAAAGAGTCTATAACTATTACTGACAACCGCTCCGGTGAGTCAATTGAGATACCTATAGAAGACGGCGGTGTTGATTCTGGTCCATGGACAAAGTTTCTTCCTGGCATTTGGTTTAAAGATGAAGGTTTCGCTGCTACAGCAGTTACCAATAGCTCAATAACATACATTGACGGTGGCGCCGGGCAACTTGAATATCGTGGATATCGAATTGAAGACCTAGCGAAACAATCAACCTTTACTGAGGTTGCTTATCTATTGGTTCATGGTGAGCTTCCTTCCACAAGTAGCCTAGACGACTGGAACAACGAGCTTGCCAGACTCGCCCACCTTGACGATCAGCAAAATAACAATCTACTTAAGGCATTCAACAACCAATCGCATCCAATGGGAATGTTCACGGCTGGCTTAGCTGCATTATCTACGCTTTACCCGGATGCACGAGATGTTGAAGACTCAGAAATAAGACAAAAACACGTACTTAATGCAATTGCGAAAGTGCCAACGTTAGCCGCTTCAGCGGCCGCGTATAGGAATGGCTACTCTGGTGCACGATCTAACAACGATCTTTCCTACATCGATAATTTCCTATCAATGGCTTTCTCCTCACCGAATAACCCTTTCCAACACAACCCAACTTTTACCAAAGCCTTGGACCAACTTTTGATTCTACATGCCGATCATGAGCAGAATTGCTCTACTACTGCCGTTAGAGTCGTCGGCTCTTCTCACGCAGACCCTTACTCTGCCCTTGCAGCGGGAAGTGCTGCTTTATCAGGGCCTAGACACGGAGGAGCCAACGAAGCAGTTCTAAATATGCTAGATGAAATTGGTTCATTTGATAATGTCAATAGCTTTATTGATTCAGTCAAAAATGGTGAGGGCCGCCTGATGGGCTTCGGCCATCGCGTCTACAAAAACTATGACCCAAGAGCACAGATTATTAAAGACACAGCTCACGAAATTTTTGAGATAACAGGAAAGAATCCAAAACTAGATATAGCCCTAAAGCTTGAAGAGGCTGCGTTAGAAGATGAGTATTTCATCAGCCGAAAGCTTTACCCAAATGTTGACTTCTATTCTGGACTCATATACCAGGCTATGGGATTTCCAGTTGAAATGTTCACTGTTCTATTCGCTGTGGCTAGAACAGCCGGATGGATATCACATTGGGATGAAATGCTCTCAAGGAATACAAGAATAGCTCGACCAAGGCAACTTTATGTCGGTGAGGAAACGAGATCATTTATAACAATTGAGGAAAGATAAATTTAAACACTCTCGCTTTCCAAGATGGTTGCAGCTGTAATAGCTGCTGTTTCAGATCTCAAGATTGACCTGTGAAATGAATACTTAGGATTTGCTGTGTCAAGTTCTGCACTGCTCCATCCACCTTCGGGCCCGATAGCAATTCGTCGGACCTCTTTTGATATCTTTATCGCTGCCTGATGAGCTAATGCAATACCAGTGTCTTTAATAATTTCCTCGAAACTTCCCCCTAAGTTTATTTTTGGAAGCCAAACACCTTTTGACTGAGCTAAAGCTAAGCGAGAAACCTTTCGTAACTTCTTCTCATTCTTTTCCATCTTTTTAAGATCCCATTTAGGCACGGATCTTTCGGAGAAAAAGAACGATATGGTACCTATCCCTAATTCTGTAAGTTTCTGAGTAACTAATTCAGGCTTTCCAGATTTCGTTATTGAAATATAAATTTCAGAAGCAACCTTAGGAGCTTCACAAAATTGCTCTGTTTCAACAGGCGTTAGAATAGACTTATCAAATCTAAATATCCTCCAAGAGCCTCTCCCATCAGTAGCCGTCAAGTGACTACCCAACCGCAGTCTCCTAACAGCCTGCAAGTGATGCATTTCTGCTTCTTCAAGGGTCGGCGAGGCTAAATCCTCCAAAACTATATGTGGAAGGTCGAGTTCATGTAATCCACTTAAAGACCTACTCATTCCGTTTACTCTTTCGACTCCTTTTAGGCTTTTCCTTTAACGTTTCCCCAAACTCCTCAGCTAATTCAATCATCAAGCGCTTCGACACTTCTGAGAGATTTTGCGGAGTATCTACAACTATTTCCACAATCAAATCGCCCCTACCACGTCGCTGAAGCCTCGGGACCCCTAAACCCGAATAACGAAACTTATCACCGGTTCGCGAACCTGCAGGAATCTTTAGTTTCTGCATTCCGTCAAATGTTTCATATTCAATTTCAGCACCAAGCGCTGCGAAGGTCACAGGTATCCAGAGTTGCTCTAACAAATTCTCACCATTACGAGAAAACCGAGAATGCCGCTCAACTACATATCTGACATGTATATCTCCTCGTTCCCCTCCGCGAGGACCGGCAGGTCCCATACCTGATAATCGTTGAGTAATTCCGGTATCAACGCCTTTAGGAACTTCAATAGAGAAGCTCTTTTCAGATTTCTTAATGCCAACTCCCCCACATGAGCTACAAGGGTCGGTGATCAATGTTCCAAAGCCTTGACAAGAAGGACAAACGGCAGTTGACATAATTTGCCCAAGGATTGATTGACGGACTTGCTGGAGTTGCCCATGCCCATCACATCGGCCGCATGATTCCGATTCGCCATTTTGGCTTCCGCTGCCAGTACAGGTCTCACATTCCAGAGCGAGGTTTAACGTGAATTCTGCTTCTCCACCATTCACAACCTCTTCTAAAGTTATATTCAATCCAATTTCAACGTCCTCTCCCGAATTTCTTTGTTGCGCTTGAAAGCCTGAAGAACCAAAAGGACTTTGGCCACCAAAAAATGCTTCAAAAATATCGCTAATTCCTCCTGCGCCTTGGAAAGGAGACCCAGCACTACCTACGGCACCGAATTGATCATATTGACTACGTTTCTCATGGTCACTTAAAATTTCGTAGGCCATCGCTATGTCTTTGAACTTTTGTTCAGCTTCAGCATCGTCAGGATTTGCATCTGGGTGAAATTTTCTTGCCAGTTCCCTGTAGGCTTTCTTAATTTCAGTCAACGAGGCGGTTCGGCTCACTCCCAACAAATCATATAGATCATGTTCCATTGTCTATCCCCTGCAACGTAGCTGACTCACAATAAGAATTCGCACCTAATCGTCTATCTTCAGTGCTGACACGAATGCTTCTTGTGGAACATCAACTCTACCAATAGATTTCATTCGCTTTTTGCCTTCTTTCTGCTTCTTCAAGAGTTTATTCTTTCTCGTGACATCTCCACCGTATAGCTTTGCAGTCACATCCTTTCTATATGCCTTTACAGTTTCTCGGGAAATGATCTTGCTTGATATTGCAGCTTGAATTGGAACATCAAATTGCTGGCGAGGAATTAATTCACGTAGCTTTTTCGTCATCTTTTGCCCGTAGTCATATGCTTTATCCCTATGCACTATTGAACTAAAAGCATCAACAGGATCACCCTGTAAAAGAATTTCTACCTTTACCAAGTCAGATCTGCTATAGCCATCACTTTCGTAATCCATACTTGCATAGCCTTGTGTTCTGCTTTTCATTTGGTCAAAGAAGTCTAATACAACCTCTGCTAAAGGAAGCCTGTATGAAAGTTCAACACGCTCAGGTGAGAGATATTCCATCTTTACCAGTTCCCCTCTTCTGCTTTGGCATAGGTCCATCAGAGTTCCTGTATAGTTACTAGGGGTTATAACCGATGCCAGTAAATAGGGTTCTTCAATCTGAGACATACTATTGCTTTGCGGAACATCACTCGGATTATCAACGTATTCAATCTGGCCATTGGTTAAAGTCAATCGGTACTCAACAGAAGGTGCAGTGGAAATAAGTGTTAAATTAAACTCTCTTTCTAAACGTTCCCTAACGATTTCCATATGAAGCAAACCAAGAAATCCACACCGAAAACCAAAACCTAAAGCACTTGATGTCTCAGGTTCGTAGGTAAAGCTAGAGTCATTTAATCGCAGCTTCTCCAAAGCGTCGCGTAATGCCGGATAATCATCCCCATCCATTGGATATAAGCCGCTAAATACCATTGGCTTGGGCTCTCGATAACCCTCTAAGGGCATCTCGGCCTTTTCTCCGGCGCAAGTGACTGTCTCTCCTGAACGTGCTTCGCCCACGTCTTTGATACCTGCGATCAAATACCCCACTTCACCAGCGCCTAACGATTTCACAGCTTTCAGCTCAGGAGTCCGCACACCTATCTCTTCTATGATTGCCTCTGTACCGCGTTGCATAAAATAAACCTTCTCACCTTGAGAAATTTCACCGTTTACGACACGAATAGAGCTCACAACTCCGCGATACTGATCATAATGACTATCAAAGATCAATGCTTGTAGAGGTTCACCAGCATCTCCATCCGGATAAGGAACTCTCTCAACAACCTTATCTAATAACTCTTTTACGCCCTCGCCGGTCTTGGCGCTAACGCGTAGAATCTCCTCTGAATTGATGCCAAGAACCTGCTCGATCTCTGAGGCGTACAGATCGGGTTCAGCGGCAGGTAAATCAATTTTATTTAACGCAACGACTATCTCAAGGTCATTCTCTAAAGCAAGAAAAGTGTTCGCCAAAGTTTGTGCTTCTATTCCCTGCGCAGCGTCGACCAGAAGAATCACTCCTTCGCAGGCAGCTAATGAGCGTGAAACCTCATACCCAAAATCAACATGACCAGGGGTATCAATCAGATTGATAGTAGCGTCCTGGTGCTGCAACCGAACACTTTGAAGTTTTATTGTAATTCCGCGCTCTCTCTCAAGGTCCATTGAATCGAGATATTGAGCGCGCATCTGCCGAGGGTCTACAGCACCACACAACTCAAGCATCCGGTCAGCTAAAGTCGACTTGCCATGATCAATATGAGCTATTATCGCTATGTTTCTTATATTTTCTTGGTTCATTTGAGTTCTTGCAGTTAAGTGTACTTTTTAAGCTTCGCTTCGGTACCATACAGTATCTAGTTATGCTATTACCTAATTGATAGCAACCTGATTATAAGAACTATTTTACAAGGGCAGAACGTGGCAAACATCAAAGGTCAAATAAAACGAAACCGCCAGAATGAAAAAAGGCGTCTACGGAATAAAGGAATTCGTTCCGAAATAAACTCTCGAGTAAAGACTACGCTAAAAAATGCCGAATCGGATAACGCAACTTCAGAAGACTTGCAGGAAGCTGTTAAGAAGATTGATAAAGCAGTAGCCAAAGGAATTATGCACAAGAACACTGCTGCACGAAAGAAAAGTCGCCTTTCCAAAAAGCTAAACTCTCTAGAAAGCTAGTTCTACCTGCTGTAAAGCGAAGACAATCGGGCTACGAGAACCTCCATTACAATTTCTGCTGCTACTCCAGTACCACCTCTAAGATTTGCATCAGCTTCTGCAAGTAGTTGAACAGCTCGCTTCGATTTTTCAGGCCCTAGCTTCTTCGCTTCAGAGAGAGTTTTCTTGGCCCTGTAAGCTGACTTATCTCCTAAGAAGTTTGCTGCTTCTTCTGAAGTCATTCCGTTTCTTCCCGATAGTTTAAGAATCCGAAAGAAATGACTTGATAGAAAACTCAAAATTTGCATCTGATGCTGCCCTCCGCTTCCTTGCATTCTTGTCAGTATTCCGATCGCTGCCGCAGCATTTCCAGAGGTAATCTCATTGGTCAATTCCCACGGTGGAACACTCCCTAATTGTCCTATATATGGCTCAATATCAGATGACTGCAGATCCGAACCGCTTCCAAAGACTGATTCCAAAGTCGCTAATATTGCAGGTATTCGGGCGATATCTTCGCCAATACTCTTCTCTAATAAAGATATAGATGCCTCGTCAAGCATGACCGATGCTTCACCGACTTGCTCCCTAATCCAACCATTAATCTTTCGCCCGACACGAACATCAATCACCTCTCCGCACACGTTAACTACCTCAATTAAAGATTTGGGTATTTGGTTAGCTCTTTGCAGTTGCGCACCTTTCTCCCAAACAAGTATTAGGTAGTTAGTCTCAATAGGGTTCTGCATATACGAAAGTAAGGGTTCGATATCTTCTTTTTTCGAAAATCGGGCAAAATCACGGCCTATGACAATTCTCCTTCCAGTTAGGAATGGGATTGTCTGGATAGCGCTTACTAGAGATTCGACCGAATAAGTTTCTGAATCAGTTTTGTAATCGTCTTCCGCTAGCTCTTCAACTGCTAATGATTTATCCTCATCCTCAAGCAGCTCTTTCGTGAGTTTCTCTAATTTACGACTAACTATTGAGGGTTCATCGCCTCTTATTAGATACACGTTAACGAATTTATTCACGGTTAGATCTTACACCACACAATTTGGTGAATAACTAGAATAGTTTTGAAGCAAGCTTTCTTCTAAAAATATTTGCTTGCGCAGATTCAGAACCGAGAACATCCAAAAGGTCAACGAATTCTTTGCGAGCTTCGTCATTTTCGGCAACTTCTTCCAGAAGCGATTCAAGCCTCTCGGTAATCTCTTCTGGTTTAATATCGCCAGTTCTTGCTAAAGCCTCAATTCTTCGAGTTTCCGGGCTTTCAGGGATTCTTTTAAGAAGTCCCAGCGCTTCGTCAACTCTACCTGTATCAACAAATATTGTCGCAAGTGCAGTGACTGCTTGAACATGGTCAGGGATTGCACTAAGTATCTCAGATAAAGCTTCTTCTGACCCTTCTGTAAGTAAATTATCAATAATCGTGTCCTGCTCAGTTGGCATTAAGCCATCCACAAACTCTTGCACAGCATCTTCCCCTTGACCTCCCATGAACCCATTTACCACTGCCCCATCTTTGAATGCGTATACGGCTGGGATGCTCTGAACTTGGAAAGTTTGGCGTATTTGCGGATTCTCGTCAATATTGACTGCAACAAGTTCTACAGCTCCATTTGCTCTAGCTACAACGGTCTCAAGGATAGGTGTTAATGATTTGCAGGGCTCGCACCATGGCGCCCATAAATCAACTATGACCGGTAGCGTTTCAGAACGAGTTATTACATCGTCGTTGAAGGTGTCGTCTGTTACTGACTTCATAGAATCAATATAGCCAAAAGCAATTTATTTCACCCTATTATACAATCACTCGAAATAATCATTTACGATAATTTCCGCATCATAGAAGAGCGTCTGGTTTGCTGCGGAACAATGGGGGCAATATGGTTCTTCAGGTTTATAATCCTTTGTACAAGCTTCGCAAACCATAGTGTGGAGCTAAGGGGAATTGAACCCCTGACCTCTTCCATGCCATGGAAGCGCTCTACCAACTGAGCTATAGCCCCTCAAAAACGTACCCTATCTGTTTACCCAGGAACCTTGACATAGAAACCCAAAATAGCCTTAAATTATTGAACGATCTCTGTAGTCATATCAGCCCATAATTTTTCTAAATTATAATGCTCGCGCTCCTCTGTATGAAAAACATGCACAACAAAGTCTCCATAATCCATGAGGACCCATAGATGCTCATTGTTTCCCTCAATACGAATTGGTTTTGGGCCAGATTTATTAGTTATTTGAGCTTCAATTTCTTCAACTAATGCACGAACTTGGCGAGAATTCATTCCAGATGTAATGACAAAATGATCTGAGATACCTAATACGTCTCCAACATCAATAATTAGAGTGTCCTGCCCCAACTTGTCGTTGATGGCATTTACAGCTATGTCAATCCAAGGTGATCTCACTTGCATTCATGGTAACTCATTCTATGGAATTACCCCCTATCACAACAGCAACATCTACTACAGACTCAGGCAATGGTTCGAATTCAATGATGGAGCCACCAATAGCTTTGCTGAATATTTTAGCATAATCCAAGTAAGCCTCGTCATAGTAAGTAATTCGACTCTCACGTACACCAAATTGCTCTGCATTACCTATTAGCTTTATTTCCGCTCCGGCTGAGACAAGATTTGGCACAAACGTATTGACCATATCTACTCCCCCAATACCGTCAAGCAACTTTATTTTGGCCCGTCCGTTCTCGAAGGGAGCTATAGGGAACGGAACTGCCTCAAGAAGCATTGCACTCAGGAAGGCTTCTTCAACTCTCAAGTATTTATTAGAATCCTCAACTTCAAGTAAATCCAGATTTTGAGTGATGATATTTCCAGAGCTTAATCCACGAAACATTCGATTCAATTCCGTTTCTTGCCATACGTTCTCTAAAGTTTTCGTTTCATCACCAGATAAGGACCCTAGCCACGATTCCCAAAAATTCTTATGTCTTAGCCATCTGTTGTAACTTGATTCATCATCGCTTTCCCATGCTAGATAGCTATGAACTTCTGAAGGACTCAAGGCCAATTGGCCAGATTCGTAAACTATTTTAGGCTCACCGTCATCTAGCTCGATAAGCGGATCATTCAGTGAAACAGTCAGAGGATTAGCTACTTCAAAAAAGTCCTCTATTGCTTCCTCGCTGATAAAGGATGTCGCGTTAAATCCCAACTTCAGATACCGCCCCAACTCGATAAGGAACTCTGGCTCATTAACTGTTGAATAGATTTCACCAATTGACGAGTTCTCTGCAATAAGCAGATCGACAGGGAAGACAACGACAGTTCCACCGATGTCATCAGCAAATAAAGACAATAGTGCAATTGAAACCAATTCGTTATTGGCTCCCTCGATTCCTAGCAGATATGTAGGTGTCGAAGTCACATAGCTCTCAAATCCAGGTGCTAGTGGGTCAAGAACTACCTCGGCAAAGTCTCCATCAGCAGACTCTAGAATGGCATCGGTTGCATCGCGAACGAGCAATAATCCGGCTAAACCTAGTCCAATGATGGTAAGCGGCAGAAGCCAAGTCCACCACCGAAATTTTCTATACGCCGTCAAGAGTCACTCACGATAAAGGCCATTTTCTGCAATATAGTTTCTGATTACTTCAGGAATTGTATCTGAAAGGCTCTCTTCGCTATCTAGTAGAGAGCGAATATTTTGCGAAGAGATATCTAAGTTAAGTCCTTGAACATGAATAGCTGAAGAGAGAGCAGCGGGTAACTCTATCTTCATAAACCCAGGTCGATCAACTACCACTACCCGAGCTTGATCTAAAATTAATTCAGGCTCTCTCCATGTCTCGATACCAATCGCAGAGTCGTAGCCGAGTAATAAGAAAAATTCAGCACTTTGGTAGTTTGGACGAAGCGCGCGCAGGGTACCTGCTGTATTTGACTCGCCACCTAATTGAAATTCAATATCAGTAACGGTGGCGTCACTATAGTCCCGAAAAAGAAGCCTTGTCATTTCCAGCCTATGAGAGCCATCTGTAACTTGGCGAGTAGCGCTCTTTTGCCAAGGGTCGTTAGCGACAGTCACCAATACATGATCAAGTCCTACTTTCTCTACCGCTAATTTGACCAGTTCCAGGTGAGCTTTATGAGGTGGGTCAAATGAGCCCCCAAACACACCTAATCTAATATTTTCTTGCACTTTTGTATGCTATACGATGAACCGTGCGATGCAGAAGGTATTGCCTAGTTGCACCCATATCGAGAGATTTGAGTGAAATGCTTGATTTACCTTGGAATATGTATTAAGTTAGACATGCTTTTAGATCAGCCCAATTTTGGGTTGTTCATACGCGCTAAGCATTTAGCAAGACAAATAATATCGACAGATCCCCCCCGATCAAACCGTTGAAAAACTAAGATTTGGTTGTTTTATCAAATCTGGATAGCAATACCCCCCAACCCCCAACAGAGTGAGAAAATTATGAGTGATTCAGTAGGACAATACTTAAACGAGATAGGGCTAGTGCCCCTCCTAACAGCAGCAGAAGAGCGCGAGCTTTCTCAGATTATTGAGAAAGGCGTCGAAGCACGGGAGCGCCTAGGTGCAGGTGAAAAAGGCGTGGAACTCAAAAGAGCTGACCGCAAAGCAGCAGAGGCCAAAGACCGATTTATCAGAGCGAACCTAAGGCTAGTTGTCAGCGTAGCCCGACGTTATCCTCTTCCAGCTGGTATGGAATTACTAGATTTGATTCAAGAGGGAAATCTTGGCCTAGAGCATGCAGTTGATAAATTTGATTGGCGAAAAGGTTTCAAATTCTCAACATATGCCACTTTCTGGATACGTCAGGCAATAGGCCGAGCACTTGACCAGAAAGCGAGCCTAGTTAGATTACCTGGCGACAGATCTGCAAGCCTTCGCGCTGCGCTCAGGCAGGTCTCAGGAGACGGAGATGAACTCGACGAGGAACATGCAAGGCTTCATCGGCTAACAACACCTACTTCACTTGACAGAACAATTGGAGATGATGACAGCAATGAGCTTGTTGACCTTCTGCCAGATGTCAACCCCGGACCAGAACAAGCGGTCATGGAAGAAGCGCGAGAAACAATGGTTTACGACTTATTAAACGTTCTAGATGATCGTGCGAGGTATGCTGTTGAGCAACGTTTTGGCCTTCAGGACGGACGCAAGCGAAGCTATCGAGAAGTTGGTGAGGAACTAGGCGTAACTGCTGAAGCTGCCCGCCGACTCGTAAAGCGAGCTGTAAATATTGTTCGCGAAAGCGCCCCTGATCAAATGGATATTGACGCTGCATAATTAACTGATTATCAATGTAAATCGGTAAATTGGTTGTGATCTCAGTAATTAACAGAGAGAATTAATGGGTGACTATTAATTGGAGCCCCAATAGCTGGACTAGTTTTCCTGCAGATCAACAACCTGATTGGCCAGACGATAACGAACTCAACGCTGTTCTGAAAGAAATTTCCGAGCTACCACCTCTTGTTTTCGCCGGGGAAGCAAGAACCTTAAAAAATCAGCTAGCACTGGTCTGTAACGGAGAGGCCCTTCTTCTCCAAGCTGGTGACTGTGCGGAATCCTTCTCAGCCCTCTCAGCAAATTCAATACGAGACAAACTTAAAGTTATTCTCCAAATGGCAGTTGCCTTAACTTACTCAACTGGCATGCCAGTGGTAAAAGTAGGACGAATCGCCGGACAATTCGCTAAACCTCGGTCGAGCCCTACAGAGACGAAAGATAACGTAGAGCTTCCATCCTTCCGAGGTCACATAGTCAACGATACGGACTTTAACGCAGGGGCCCGAACTGCTGATCCCAAGAGACTTCTAATGGCATATAACCAAAGCTCTGCTACCTTAAACCTACTCAGAGCATTTACCAGCGGAGGGTTTGCGGACTTAACGCAAGTCCATTCCTGGAACCAACAATTTGTTGCGAACAGCCCTGCAGGAGCACAATACAAGGAAATAGCTGATGGAATCACAAATGCGTTAGCGTTTATGAGGGCTTGCGGTATCACATCAGAAGATCACGCCGCTCTCCACGAAGTCGATTTCTATACAAGCCATGAAGCTCTCTTACTAGGCTATGAAGAGGCCCTCACTCGAAACGACTCTATAAGCGGAGATTGGTACGACTGCTCGGCTCACATGCTATGGATTGGAGAGAGAACAAGGCAACTTGATGGCGCTCATATCGAATTTCTTCGCGGTGTAGAAAATCCATTAGGTTGCAAGTTAGGTCCAACTGCAACAGCAGAAGAAGCTATTAAGTTATGCGAAATATTAAACCCCCAACAAATCCCAGGAAGACTGACATTCATTACCAGAATGGGAGCTTCAGTCATAGAAAATACTCTTCCAGATTTAGTAAGTACAGTTCAAGGATCCGGACATCCTGTAGTTTGGGCTTGCGATCCAATGCACGGTAACACATACACAGCGGAATCTGGTTTGAAGACTAGAAACTTTTCTGATGTTGTAGATGAAACAAAGAAATTCTTCCACATACACCGATCATTAGGGACATGGGCAGGAGGAATCCACGTTGAACTCACTGGTGACAATGTTACCGAGTGTGTAGGAGGAGCCGAAAACCTCTCGGACGATGACCTAGCTCTGCGTTACGAAACCATGTGCGACCCAAGACTGAACGCCTCCCAAAGTCTTGAGCTCGCGTTTCATGTAGCTGAAGAGTTACGAGCCAGCTAAATAAGATTCTCAACAAAAGCTTCAAGTTGCTTTAAGTTTCGAACCTCAAACGTTCCATTACAGTAACCGCTGTATTCTCCAACGATAGAGTCACCTGTGTCCCAATAACTCTTCGGTTCAGGGTTTAGCCAAAAGACTTTTCGTGCCTTCTCCTCCATATTCTTTATCACCCATGATTGCGATGCGTGATAATTATTACGTGCATCTCCGAGAATTATCACTGTCGTCTTTGAACCTATATCCTTTGAAAAACGTTCATCAAATATCTCAAATGCATGCCCATAATCAGAGTGACCATCAACCCAAATAACATCCGCTTCAGTATTAACCCTATGTATTGCTTCGGTAATATCATCAACATTCTCAAAGAAGTCAGTAACTTCGTCTAAGCCATCTATGAATACGAACGAACGAACTTTTGAGAACTGATTATTCAACGCATAAACAAGGTGGAGTGTGAACCTCGCGAAAGCAGCAACGGACCCTGAGATATCAGCGATCACCATTATCTCTGGTTTGGAGGGTTTAGGATACTTGAATTTAGGTTCCGCTGGAACGCCTCCATACGACAAGGAATGTCGCACAGTTCTTCGGAAATCAAGTGGGCCCTTTCTCCCATGTCGTCTCTTTCGCGCTAACCGAACTGCCAATTTTCTAGTCAAAGGCCATATAGCACGTCGCAAAGCTA
Organism: bacterium; assembly: GCA_002713605.1. The sequence continues at coordinate 18,551 of PATL01000010.1, read as the reverse complement.
CCATCTCTTCCCGACTAGCATGCATAAAGTCAACATCTTCAGGAAGGGGTTTACGAAGTGTTTTCGCCATCGCTTCCACTCCTCTGTCAGCTACAAGCCTGCGCCGGATTTCCGCCTCGATTTCCTTTTTTAATTCTTCGATCCTGTGTTCATACTCATCTTTCCTTAAACGTTCCTCAAGAAAATCCGAATCGGGATCACCGTCAGCCTTGCTAGTAAGCAAGCGATCCAGAACCTCTTCAAGGTTCAAGTTACGCAGTGTCCTGTATAAGTAATATGTTCCACCCACAGGTCTACCGGGTTCCATTCCAGCAAACCGCTGAACAGATTGGCGAGCAACTGTTCTCATTAAATTTCTATCTTGCTTGGCAAGTGCTTGAAATAACATTTCAGCTAATTGCTCTTGCGTTAAGCCTTCTTGACTACCGCCTTGTCCCGGTGCTTGCCCTTCTTGCATATCTTCATGTTCAGTAGCAGTATCGTCAGAGTCCCATTCACCATCAAGTAATTCGTATTCTTGCCCGCGCAACGAGAAATAGACTTCAAACACAGTTTCGAATGCTCTCCAGTGTGAGTGATTCTTAACAAGAGTGCCTGCTAAAGCGTACTTAAATGTTTCTCGGTCCTCGATGGGAATGTGTTTCACTGCTTCTACTGCATCAAGATTTTCCGTCAAGCTAACTGGCAAACCTGCGCTTCGTAATTCAACAATGAAACCGTTTAATAGCTCAAGCAACGGAGAATGAGTTGCAATTTTCAATTAATTACTCACCGAAGAATTCAAATCCTCATCACTTGAGAACTCTTTGATTGCTTTATCAATATCTGAACGGTATTTTAGAAGAATATTGACTGTATCAGTTGCAGTTTGAGCATCGATGTGCTCAACACCTAAGTGTATTAGTGTTCGTGCCCAATCTAATGTCTCAGAAACAGAAGGGGCCTTTTTAAGTTCTAGTTGCCTGATAGTTCTAACAACTCGCGCTATTTGCTCGCCCAAATTATCTTCGATATCAGGCACTTTTGTGAGGATAATCTCCCTTTCACGCTCAAGATCAGGATAATCGATATGGAGGAACAGGCATCGTCGTTTAAGGGCCTCCGAAAGTTCCCGAGTATTATTGGATGTCAAAAACACAAGTGGGATTTGTTTAGCTTCTATTGTCCCTAATTCAGGTATTGATACCTGATAGTCAGAGAGGATTTCTAGTAGCAAAGCTTCGGTCTCAATTTCAACCCTATCTACCTCATCAATCAGCAACACTACCGGGTCATCAGAGCGAATAGCCTCAAGTAGTGGCCGAGTTAAAAGGAATTCATCGGAAAAGATATCATCTTCGATCTCCTCCCATGAATTTGATTCGTTCGCATTGCGTTCTGCTTGAATCCTTAGAAGTTGTTTTTTGTAATTCCATTCGTACAGGGCTTTGGATTCATCTAAGCCCTCATAACATTGAAGTCTTATCAGTCGCGACCCAGTCATCTCAGCCACACTCTTAGCGAGTTGGGTCTTTCCTGTGCCAGCAGGACCTTCAACAAGTATGGGTATTTGAAGACGATCAGCTAAATAAACGATGCCAGCAATACCATCATCTGCTAAGTAATCAACAGATCGGAGGTCTTCCTTTACTTTGCTGACTTCGTTAAATCTATACGACATACGTTTTAAAGCGTAGAGGGCATCACACTATTTATGCGAACTGTATTGGGATAAATTGTGTATTTCTGACTGCTTACGTTGATTGTTTGTTTAGAGGTAGGCTTATCTTGTGGATAACAGCCAATTAAGAACTGAAATGAGTAGACCAAGTGGTCGAAATGCAATGATCGTAGGTGCAGGGATATTACTGTCACGACTATCGGGACTCATCCGAGAGCTTATTTTCGCTGGTTTGCTCGGCACCAGAGTGGCGGCCGACGCCTTCAAAGCAGCGCTGCAAATACCTCGCCTATTACAAAACATACTTGGTGAAGGAACATTATCCGCTTCTTTTATTCCAACTTACAGCCGCCTCATTGATGACCCTGACGATGAGAATGAGCCAGGCTTGGTTGCTGGAATGATAGTTACTCTTCTTGGACTGGTTACCTCAGCAGTCGTAATTATAGGAATTCTTGCTGCTAGACCTATAAGCAAAGTTCTGCTCCCATTGCTACCAGACGAAACATTTGAACTTACTGTCGACTTAGTCAGAATAATGTGGGCTGGGTTGGGCTTCATTGTCCTCTCTTCATGGTGTTTAGGAGTTCTAAACGCACACCGGAAATTCTTTTTGTCCTTCGCTGCCCCGATTCTCTGGAATGCTGCGCAAATTATCTTTGCACTTATAGCTTGGGCGCAGGACTGGTCTGACGCTTCTATTGCGGAAGCGGCGGCGTGGGGCGTTCTAGTAGGCGGTGTGCTTCAGTTCCTTGTTCAAATTCCAGTAGTCATGAGAGTATCCCCATCAATTAGATTAGGGCTTAAGAGAGGTTCAAGCGCTGTTCGTGAAATAGTTTCAAAATTTTTTCCAGCCATAATGGGAAGAGGAGTTATTCAATTTTCAGGTTTTCTGGACTTATTTCTTGCTGGCTTCCTTGCAACCGGAGCATTCACAGCCTTATCCCTCGCCCAAATTATTTACATGTTACCTATCGGTTTATTTGTCATGTCAATTATTTCTGCAGACCTTCCCGAGTTTTCTAGAGACAGAGATGATATCTCTGCTATTACCACAAGATTTATAACTAGCTCAGAGCGAATAGGCTTCTATTTGATATTCTCTAGTATTGCATTTGTAACAATGGGAGAACCATTGGTGGACTTCCTGTTCGAGAGAGGCAAATTCACAAGTGAGGACACGCTTTACATTTGGATTGTTTTAGCGGCATACAGTCTGGGACTATATGCTACCGGAATGAGTAGGCTCTATCAGAATTTATGCTATTCGTTTGGAGACGTCAAAGGTCCGGCCCGACTAGCGGGTTTTCGTGTTTTAGTAGCAGGATCCGTAGGCTTCCTACTTATGTTTCAGCTCGATCGTTTTGCGATTGATCGTAACGCGATCATCAAGATCGGTGATTTCCCCTCTTTCTCCCCTTTGCCAGAAATTGAGCGAGCTTTAGATACTGCCCCCCAGCCATTAGGCGCTTTGGGCTTAGCGTTAGGGAGCTCAGTAGCTGCTTGGGTTGAATATTCTCTCTTGAAGAAGAGAGTTTTCGAAAAGTTCCATATAAAGAAGGATCCACATTTAGTTAGAAGGTTTTTTCTCGTCCCTGGGTTAATCTCAGCAATTCTCGCAGGAACCATTTCCTTTACCCTGTTTGACTGCAATGCATATTTAGTAGCACCCATTGCACTATTAGTGAGTGGGATTGTCTACACATTTACTTCATCATTTTTAGGTTCGAAAGCTGCGAAAGAGTTTCTACAAACGGTTCGTGTATATTAATAATGCTTATCGCTCAAGATGACTAACTCATCTCTATGTATAACCTCACTTGATTGCATCTCATCTGTTCCGTTTACTTTTTCTCCTAGGAAATCCTTAAGTTCGGAAGAATCTAAGGAAACTAGGCCGCGGGCGATAAGTTCTGATTTTTCATTTAAGATTTCTACAGCGTCGCCTCTATTAAATATCCCATGTAGCTCAAGAACACCAACAACTAGAAGAGATCCGCCATTGTCTTCAATGGCTTCTTGGGCACCCATGTCGATAACAAGCTTTGCTTTCGACTGGACAGCAAACGCTATCCATAGCTTTCGAGCCGATAAAGGTTTTGGTTTTGGGCGAATAATAGTTCCTAATTCCCCTACGCGAAGTAGTGAGTCTGCTACGACGTTGTCTCGTGTAGCAGCCGCGATTGTTGTGGTCACACCAGCCCACGAAGCCATTCTTGCAGCGGCTAATTTAGACTCCATTCCACCACTTCCTAACTTACCGGAGGCGCCTCCCACTACTGCATCTATTTTGTCAAGTGATCCTATTTCGCGAACCAATTTAAGTTTCTCAGAGGTTTTTCTCTTTGGATCTTGTGAATAGATCCCATCTGTGTCAGTCAGCATCAACAATTGTGTAGCGTTAAGGAGTTGGGCTAACAGAGCCGCTATCCTATCGTTATCACCCCACCGTATAGCATCATCAGCTATTGCATCGTTTTCATTAACTATCGGGAGTATTCCAGAAGCTAAGAGCTCTTCAACTGTTGATCGAGCGTGTAGGTAACGTTTACGAACGAAAAAATCATCAGGGGCCATCAATAACTGAGCGATAGAAATATTATGCTTTGAGAAGCTTTCAGCATATCTTGCCATTAATTTTGGTTGTCCGATTGCTGATGCCGCTTGGAGAACCCGAGAATCTGACGGACGGCTATCCACATAGCCCAGATCAGCAAGACCTGCACCTATTGCTCCGCTACTAACTAGAACTATCTCAGAAAAATCGCGTTTAGCCATTGCGATTTCTTTTGCTAACTTATCAATGGCAATCGTACTAATGGAGCCATCGGGCTTCGTTAATGAAGAAGTACCAATTTTTACTATGACTGTCACTTATTCATTCTTGCAGAATTGCTAGTGAAAGTCTTTCATTTATCTTTGCTCAATCAATCCAATGTTCATCATCGTCCATGTACTCAAACTGCAGTTCGCCAATTTGCACTAAGTTACCTTGTCTAATACCCGCTTTGCGGAGGGCCTTATTTACCCCTATCTTCTCTAGGGTAAATTGAATGTATTCAAGCGCTTCAATATTTGTAAGATCATTTAAAGAAACTGCTCTCTCTGCCTGACGACCTTTGACAGTGAATATATTCCCTTCCTTCAAGACAGAGATTCCTTTTGGCGCAGGACGGTGAATAACGATTTCATCCGAGTTGGCATTCTCAGTTTCTCGTGCTTCTTTCACAAGACGTTCAAGTTTGTATTTCATCTCTTGTACACCCTCCCCAGTAATAGATGAAATCTTTAGGGAGCCTTCTAAGGCAGCTTGAGTCGCAACATCAGCTTTGGATGAAATTAGCAATCTGGGGCGGTCTAACAGTTCCGGTTTGTAAGTCCTTAGTTCTTCTAACAATATCTCCAACTGGTGCTCAACTCCTCGCCCGTCGTAAGGTGAGAGATCAAGCAGAATTGCTAGTACGCGAGCTCTTTCAACATGTCGAAGAAACTGATGTCCTAAGCCCTTTCCATCTGCAGCACCCTCAATCAATCCAGGAATGTCTGCAATAACCATTTCGAACTCTTCACTCCCCTTCACAACTCCTAGGTTTGGAACTAGCGTCGTAAAGGGATAGTCAGCAATTTTAGGCTTTGCTGCTGAGACACGAGAAATAAGAGTACTTTTGCCCACATTAGGAAACCCCACTAGGGCGACATCGGCTAAGAGCTTCAGTTCCAGATTTAGCCATTGTTCCTCTCCATGCTCCCCCTGTTCAGCGAAACTTGGAGCTCGTCGCCTATTACTTAGAAACCTAGAATTACCTTTGCCGCCTCGCCCTCCGGCAGCTGCAAGCCATTTCGTTCCAGTTGAAGAGAGGTCAGCGAGTATATTACCAACGGGATCTTTAACCAGAGTACCTACCGGGACATTAATAAATTCTGAGTTTCCGTTTGCACCGTGCCGACGCTTACCACTGCCGTGCTTCCCACTCTCAGCCTTCCGATGAGGGTAATCTCGAAAAGCTAACAAGGAAGCCACGTTATGGTCAGCTACTAACCAGATATCACCTCCGTTACCGCCATCCCCACCATCAGGGCCCCCACGGTCCACGTGGGCCTCTCGACGAAATGAGACACACCCAGCGCCACCATCCCCAGCCTTTACGTTAAGGCCACATTCGTCAACGAAATTAGACATAATGGCATTCTAGTAATTTATTTGACTGGAAGATAGAAATTTGAATTAGTCAGGAAGGACGTCTACAAGCTTTCTTCCACGTCGATTCCCAAATTTAACACGACCACTAACAGTTGCAAATAGCGTGTCATCTCCGCCTCTACGAACATTTTGTCCAGGATGAACCTTCGTTCCTCTCTGGCGTACAATGATGGAGCCAGCTGACACTGCGGTTCCATCATAGGCTTTAACACCAAGCCTTTGGGCGTTGGAATCTCTACCATTTCGCGTTGAACCGCCACCTTTTGTTTTTGACATTATTTGTTCCTTGAAATTGATGTAATTTTTATTTCGTTATAGTTCTGTCGGTGACCCCACCGTCGTCGCTGGTTACTTTTATTCTTATAGGTAAACCCAGTAATTTTTTTCGATTTCCCTCTATCAACTATCTCAGCATTGACGTTGACATTTTCCAATTCACTAGGCTTAGCAAGCACTGTACTTCCATCAACCAGCATTAACGGTGTAAGAGATATAGATTCACCAATGTCGCCCATAAGTTCAACTTGAAGGACTTGATTCTCCTCTACGCGATATTGTTTTCCACCTGTTTTTACTACTGCATACATATTTTCATGATATTCGGTTTACTCAGAAATACCGACTATTTCTTTCAAAGCTTGTGTATTATTCCTGAGCTTTGGTGAATGTTTGTGTTAACCCTTCACCAATTCTTTTTCTAGTCATTTCAACTAATCCAAGCTCGGAAATTCCAAAAACCTGAGTACGGGTTTTGTCTCTAGCTAATTCTGCTCGGAATGTTTTCATTACCTCGTTTCTATGCTGAGTTTTTTCCATATCCACGAAGTCAATGACGATTATCCCTCCGATATCTCTGAGGCGTAGCTGGTGCGCAACTTCTTTAGCTGCCTCAAGGTTGTTCCGATAGACAGTTTCCTCCAAACTTGAGGTCCCAACATTCTTTCCTGTATTCACATCAATCACAGTAAGCGCCTCTGTATGTTCAATGATCAGAGAACCTCCTGAAGGAAGCCAGACCTTGCTGTCAAGAGCTTTGGCTAACTGCTCTTCAACATAAAAGCGCTCAAATAGATGAACTTCCTCAATAGAACTATTGTGATATTCAATACGGTCTGCAAGAGCGGGAGCAACTGTTGCTAAGTAGGATTTAGCTTCTTCGAATAACTCAGGATCGTCAATAATGACCGACCGATATTCTTTGTTAAACTCTTCTCTAATCATGCGGAAAGGCATCTCAGGCTCTCGGTAAAGCAATTTAGGAGTTTCCGCTTTTGCGGACTGTTTTTGGATATCTAACCATTGGTTTACTAAGCGTTTAACATCATGTTCAATTTCTTCTTTTGTTATGTGTTGAGCAGCAGTTCTGACAATAACACCATGTTCTTTCGGTTTTGCCTTCTCGAGAATTTGACGGAGCCGCTTTCGCTCTTTTTCTGGTAACCTTTTTGATATCCCAAATACTTCAGTATTTGGAACAAGAACCACGAATCTACCAGCAAGCGAAATCTCTTGCGTTAACCTTGCACCTTTGTGCGCAATGGGGTTCTTAGTCACTTGACATAAAATTGATTCTTTGTTTTTAAGCGCTTCTTCTATTCTTATTGTTTCGTTTGATTTACTAGAGGCATTCTTTATGAGATCACTTTGATAAAGTACCGCATTTTTCGGAGTTCCTATATCCACAAAAGCTGCTTCCATGCCTGGAAGAACATTCTCTACTCTCCCCATATAGATATTGCCATGAATTTCGCTAATATCATCTGCGGGTCGAGAGACATAAAACTCAATAAGCGATCGTCCCTCCAGCATAGCTATTTGAGTTACATTGTCTTCTACGTGAACGACCATTGTGTAACGCCCGACAGCCTTACCTTTCCGTTCTCNTCCTCNACGNTTTTTTAAAGTTTCGTCATCAAGTTCAACAGAANTATTNGCNGGATTNTCNCGNNTNGAGTTCCCNGNCTTNGANCGNCGNCGTTTACGCTTCTTNTTNCCTTGCGANCTAGTTTCNGGNNCATNNGGCGCNGGTCTNGANTCNCCTATTTTAGGNTTACC
>PATL01000010.1:0-10630 GCA_002713605.1 bacterium | reverse complement strand
CGGNTCNATCTTNNGANTTNNATTCNAGTTTTTGGNANTTATTCTCCNAGTTCTANNTTACCTGTTTGNGCATTTGTANCTTTTNCANGATTCTNTTNTTCGTCCATCTTTTCNTTTCCCTTCTCATGGTGAACACAGTTCCAAATNAAAGTNGAGACAATCNCCCAAATCGANNGGATCNATTTGANNATCNCCTGTGTCAATAAATTGTTTTAAGCGNCGNAGCTTAACCATNGTTAGNCTCTGGTTNNNCTGCTNCTANGANTTCACTTGGNCGNAANGATCTTGGCTGNGTNNTNAATTCTGNTTGTATAGTNGNTCTTTTCAGNAANGNGNTTNCCTGAACNTCAATGTNNCGAATATANGGGCGNATATCATCNACTANTTNNTTTCCTTTACGAGTTCGTTCAATTANTAATTCTTTAGANTTAAGAACTANCNCNNCCCANNTATNNACNTCTTCTATATTNTCTTTAACTTCAATACTCCATACTGTTGAGGTCACAGATTGTTGGAGAGANACATATTTACTCTGCATTTTAACCATTCCTGTGANCGCAATTCCTTCGGGGAGTNNTCTAGTTAAGACTTCTGGTATTGATGAGATNTTTGAAGTCTCATATTTTTGATCATCTAAATGAAAATCAAGNTATTCACATTCTGACTCGGCACCGGTGGGTAAAGCCAAGCCAAANGCAATTNTAGGTCTTGGNGAGAAGCCTTNNCTGTATACCAGTGGAATTTCTGCACGGCGNANTGATCGTTCCCANACTTTTGCTATGTCTCTNTGNCTNGCAAATCNAATTTTCCCAANCTTGGTNGTTTGTANNCGTANTATCATNTNATCTNGNTTTACTTGNTATNTGNAGAAGTTGNGGNGCAAANNTTCCNTTNTCAAGNTNNTGCCATGTNCCTTGACTNCCGCCGACTGGAGGCGANGTTGAAGNGACCACATGGTCNAATCCATAGCCNGTNCANGCNCCNCAATCATAGCAAGGNGTCCATCTNCAATCNTCTANTCCNTTTTCNTCNAGGGCATCTCNCCATTCCTGCCANANGAANTCCTTATANAGTCCNGCNTCTANGTGATCCCACGGAAGAGGCTCNTCAANNTTTCNGTGTCGGTATGNAAACCATTCGTANNCTAGNNNCTCTTTNTCCATTGCAGNGATCCACAAATCTAGATNNAANTNCTCGCTCCANTCNTGNAAGGTTCCNCCNGNNGACCANACACTTNTTANNACTTCTCCNAGTCTCCTATCNCCTCGACTTAATATNCCCTCNACNAATGTTGCTTTGGGGTCATGCCATTTAAGTTTCACTCCTTTTGTTTTCCGGATTTCGTCTTTTAGCATGTGTACTTTTCGGTTCAATTCTTCGAGAGTATTCTGTCCGAACCATTGAAAGGGAGTGAAGGGCTTTGGGACAAACCCCCCAACGCTCACCGTAACTGATGCAGCGCTCGTATAGCGTTTACCGATGGCAACACAGTTCGCTGCCAAACGTGCTATTCCGAGAGTGTCTTCGTCAGTTTCTGTTGGTAAACCAATAAGAAAGTAGAGTTTCATTCTTCGCCAACCTTGTGAGAATGCTGATTCAACCGCTCCATACAAGTCTTCTTCGCGAATTAGCTTATTTATGACTTGCCTCATCCTCCATGTCCCTGCCTCTGGCGCAAAAGTCAACCCAGTTCGACGTGCATTTTGTATGCTCGCAGCGATATCAACTGTNAAAGCATCCACGCGCAACGATGGAAGCGAAATACTCACTTGGCCGCAATTCACTGGATCAGCGATAGTTTCTTCCACCACATCTTTTATCCCGCTGTAATCCGCCGTGGAAAGAGAAGTCAACGCTACCTCATCATAACCTGTTCGTTTTAAGCCAGATTGAATCATAGTTCGTACCTGTTCATCAGACCTTTCTCTAACGGGACGGGTAATCATTCCTGCCTGGCAAAACCGACACCCACGTGTACAACCTCGGAATACTTCTACATTTAATCGGTCGTGCACTACTTCAGTAATAGGAACTAATTGTTCTTTGGGATAAGGCCATTCTTCTAGGTCAACGATGGTCCTCTTTTCAATAAGTTCCGGAGTTTCGTCATTTATCGGTTTAAGGATTTGAGCACCATTCATATCATATGTGGCCTCGTACATACTAGGGACATATACACCCTCAAGTTTTGATAGTTCAAGAAGTAATTCTTGCCGATTCAGCAAAATGTTATTAGATGATTTGAACTGATATATCACTTCAGTGATATCAGAAACAACCTCTTCTCCGTCCCCTAATGCAAAGAAATCAACTATATCCGCTAATGGTTCAGGGTTATAGACACAATGTCCTCCCGCCCCAATTAAAGGATGACCACCTTTTCTATCTGAGGACATCACAGGGACATCTGCAAGGTCTAAGCAATTTATAAGATTGGTGTACACAAGTTCTGAGGAGAGATTAAATGCAATGACATCAAATTCACTTGCTGGCCTGTGCGTATCCACGCTGAATAGTTGTATGCCTTCAGTTCGCATAATTTCTTCTAAATCAACCCATGGTGCATATGCCCGCTCCGCTTCCGAAATTGGTGATTCATTAAGGATTTCATACAGAATTTGCAGCCCCTGATTAGGAAGGCCTATCTCATAGACATCGGGGTATGTCAGTAACCATGCAACATTTGATTCCTTATGAAGCGGCCTTTGCGCACCTTCTTCAAGGCCGATATAGCGCGCTGGCTTCTCGACTTGATCTAAATAACCCTCGAGAGTTTCCCATATGGAGCTCATTTACATTACCTTCCCGGTAGCTTATTCTACTCTTCAAAAAGCGTTAAAGTATTAAACAACCTGATATCGACGCATATGTACGTTGAGGACAAGACCTATTCCAACAAAACAAGAAATTGTTGAGGACCCACCATAGGATACAAAAGGTATCGGAATTCCTGTTATGGGCATTATTCCTAGTGTCATTCCTACGGACTGGAACATCTGGAAAGCAAAAAGTGTCATCACGCCACAACATATTAAAGTTCCCAGCAAGTCTGGCGATTTCCGAGCTGTGCGCATGCAGCGCCACATTACGATAGCGAATAAAGCCAATACGCTAACTGATCCAACAAAACCAAATTCTTCCCCGATAACGGAGAAAATAAAATCTGTATGTTGTTCAGGAACAAACTCCCCACGAGTTTGTTGACCTTGTCCAAAACCTTGACCAGTTAATCCTCCACTTCCTATAGCAATTTGTGCTTGAGTTTGCTGATACGCTGCTTCGGTCTGGCTTGAAGCTGGGTCAATGAATGATGTGAGCCTGTCCTGCTGGTAGTCCTGCAGTACCCCACTGCTCCAAACCAATGTCGATAAAATTACTCCTACAACTGTAAGCACTAAAATATGTCTTGTTTGTGCTCCGGCAACGAGCAACATTCCCATTGTTATGGCTATGAACACGAGAGCTGTACCAACGTCTGTTTCTAAAAGGATTAATCCGATCGGGATCAGACCCAGCAAGAGCCCATTACCTAATTGGCGTGCATCTAAGCGCCCATTAAACCTTTCAAGATAGTTAGCAAGCATGAAAATATAAGCTANTTTGCAGAGTTCTGATGGTTGGAGTTGGAAACTCCCAAATTCAAACCATGCCTTTGTTCCATTTCTCTCTACTCCTAGTGGCGTCAGTACTAGTAAGAGAAGGAACATCCCACCCCAGAAGACTGCAGGGACCCAATCTCGAACTCTTCGATAGGGAAAATAAGCTGCTGTAGCCATTGCAACTACACCTACTACGGCGAAAAGCAATTGCCGATTAAGGTATGCCCTATCATACAACTCTGGGTCGTTTCCCCTAGTAGCACTGTAAACCATGAATGCCCCAATGACGGCTAAGGCGATACTACTAAGCACAAGGGCTATATCTATGTGCAGCCAAGGTGACCAAGGGTCACCAGTTGGGTTTAAATTAAGATTCTTATGCTTTCTTTGAGCCTTCATGAGGTACTGTCTTCCTCATTCGTTTTATCCGTTTCAGCAATGGGATTGAGTGACACCTTCGCCGCCTGTTCCTTTGCTATTTCATCTCTCTCAGCTTGGCTCAGAAAAGCAGGTACTCTTTCTAACGCTATGCTCTCAAAGTATCGTCTGATTACTGGTGCCGCGACCTGCCCGCCAAACCCAGCCTCTTCGAGAATGACTACTGCCACATATTCTGGGTCTGGGTTAGGTCCCCATCCGACAAACAGACCATAGTCAGCAATCAATATATTTTCGACTTGTTTCTCAGATGTTCCCGTTTTCCCTGAGACAGGCCATTGTTCATGCGGGAAATCTTTAAATGCATTGTATGCAGTTCCTTCAGTTCCTATTTCTGAGCGCCATGTTGTTACAGCAGCAAGGCCTTCAAGGATCGGTTCTGAAAATGCATCCGGCAAAAAGATCTCCTTTAGTACTCTTGGAGCAAATTCAACTTGTGTCTCTCCCGTGATGGGGTCAAGTATCCGTAGTCCTAAATTTGGTGCATAAAGTGTCCCTCCATTAACTAATGCTGAATACGAGTTAGCGATTTGAAGCGGAGTCGCTAAGACATCCCCCTGCCCAATTGAGGTATTTAAAGTGTCCCCCGTTAGCCACTGACCGGTAAGGAATGCATCTGGGTTCTCACGGTATGCATCTCGACGTGAGGCTGGGGTTGGGATTCTGCCGCTCCCTTCGCCAGCAAGTGTGACACCCGTTCTACTACCGTAGCCAAAACTCGTTGCGGCTACCTGCACTGATTCAAGGTCAAAACCTGGGAGGATATCGAAGCTGGCAGCAAGGTTATAGAAGTAAACATCGGATGAATACGTCAGCGCTAACCTCAAATCAACATCTCCGTAGGCAGCCTCTCCTGCGTTTTGAAATCGGCAGGTTCCGCCCTCACAACTTGGAATCAGGTACACTCCCTCATCATAAAAGAGATCATCAATGCTCAAAATCCCACGTGAACCTATTAGACCTGTATCAAGTGCAGCATAGGCAGTAAAAGGTTTAAAAGTTGACCCGGGAGGGTATGTTCCCTGTATAGCCCTATTAAGGAGTGGAAGATAATTACCAGGGTCTGTGAGTCTATCAAAATCGTCATTACTTATACCAGATACGAATAGCTCGGGGTCGAATGTTGGGTAGGAGGCCATAGCTACTATTGACCCATCTCTTGGATCCAGCACGACCATTGCTCCGGCAGGGGCATTGAAGATAACAACTCCTTCTTCTTCAAACTTTGTTGGTTGTTGTCTGGCTATGGAAAGCCCTTTGGCCAATTCTTGCTCGGCTAACGCCTGAAGGTCTATGTCAATTGTCAATTGAACATCGCTTCCTGCTTTAGCTGGAATTTCTTCATTTATTTCAAGAATATTATTAAACTTGTCGACGGTAACTACCTTCGTTCCAGGTGTTCCTCGAAGTGCGTCTTCATAGAAGAGTTCGATTCCGCTCTTACCGATTTCATCGTTTGCTAAATATGTTTTCTCTTTAAGGGCTACAGAGGACATCTCATCTTCGCTGAGAAGGCCAACATAACCAAGAATATGCGCAGCTAACGAACCGTACGGATAATCACGGACAGTCGTAACCGTTGTGTTCACTCCAGGGAATTTATATGAGTACTCAGCAAGGTAAATTTGTAATTCTTCAGAAATGTCTTGAACAACCGGCACCTCTGCAAATGGGCCATACCTGTTAGAACGATATGCTGATTCGATTTCCGCCACTTTTGTAAGATTTCCTGAGCGACTTATTTCAGTCGCTAGGTCAAAAAACAAATCCTGTAAATCGTCTATAGCAACTGTAGCCATTTCTTCTTTGTCGATTGTGACCAGTATTGATGCTCTATTATCTACTAATACTCTTCCCTTCACATCAAGTATTCTTCCACGTGGAGCAAGTTCAATAATGGTTTCAGTAGTGTTGTCCGCAGCGCGTTCGACAAAAGAGGTTTCTTTGATCACTTGCAAATACCAAAGTCTGGCAATCAAAGGTACGAAAAGCGAAATTGCAACTGCTGCTAGTACTGCGAGTCTCAATCTATGAGATTGGGGCAGGTATCTTGAATTAACTGACATTTAGTTACCTTAATTCCGTTGTACACGGGTCATTGCAATCTGATTATTTCTGTAGTTGTTTTGGTGAAATACCCATTCCATCAAAAAGTGAAGTATCGGAATAAACAAGCCCGTGTAAAGTCCTCCTACAACCAAAATCTTTCCAAAATTCTTGTTATAAAGGTTAGGTTCTGCAATTAATTCTCCAAATAGAACGAAAGTTACTAGGCCCAGAACTATACCTATAAGAGAAATTACTGTCCGAACGATCCTTTCAACATCTTCAGCGATTAGTTCAGAAATTATTCCGATCAAGTATCCGATTAACGCATATGTTAGGGCGCTTAAACCCATTGGGGAAGCAAGATATAGATCCACAAGGAAGCCACTTAGGAAACCAATTAAAGCCCCGTCGGTTGGGCCACCCTGCCATCCTGAAGCTACTGCTGCTCCCAACATAATTTCAGGCATGACACCGAAAAATCGGATACTAGCGAACAACTCAAGTTGCAGTATTAAAAGGACTAACAGAACTATGACTGCTTTTAATGCGCGAAGGAAAGTCATTATCTATTTCCCCCTAAGTCCGAAATTGTCGGTTCGTATAAGATAACCGTTACAAATTCAAGATTTTCTAATTGTCCAGTAGGTGCGACGACTAGCTCTTTCTCGAGGTTAATCTCATCTACCACGATTTCCAAGATCGTTCCAACAGCGAAGCCACCGGGATAGGGACTTCTTTCCGAGCCGCTTGTTACCATAATCGATCCAATTTCTACTTGCGCTGAAACTGGTATCCCATCGGATACTTTCAAAGGCTGGCCTACACCTCCCCCACTGAGGATTCCTATTTCGTTCGTACCAACGGCTAGAACCCCTACATTGACATTTGGATCAGTAATAAGTCGCACACGGGAACTCCTTAGACCTGGGTCCTCAATGCGCCCAATCAAACCTCCAACTGATACGACAGCCATTCCTTCCCTAATTCCGCTTTGTGTTCCTTTTCCAATTTCGATTATGTAAGGGTCAAAATTCGAGACTGAGCGTGCAGTGATCTCGGCAACAATTGTTTTCTGGCCGCCTATGTTTTCGAGATCAAGTTGAGTACGTAGTGCGGTTAATTCTTCGACTGCACCTTCAGTCGTAACACGGTATTCAAGTAGTTCACTCAATTGTTCGCGAAGGAGTGCATTTTCTCTTTCGAGAGCGTCTCCTTCAGAAAGTGATTCCCAGGCATCCGCTACCGGATCAAAAACAATGCTTGCAATGTTTCTGAATGGCTGGATGATAGCTGTAGTAGCTTTTCGAAGGTTTGCTAAAGGTTCGTACCCTCGAGCATCAAGGGAGATTAGCGTTACAGATATCAATAGAAGAATTGCGAGTGTAAACCTAGAGCCACTGCTTCTTTGTGGCACAGCCATTCAATCCTCCTCTTCTAGATTTGAGTGGAGGTGAAGAGTACCCCTTTAAGT
This sequence comes from bacterium, assembly GCA_002713605.1. The sequence continues at coordinate 3,073 of PATL01000010.1, read as the reverse complement.
GAGTCAAAAGCCTCTAGTGATTTACCTGAACCTAATGCAACAGCGTGTAGCGGGTTTGGTGAAACGCATACTGGCATTCCAGTTTCGTGAGCTATACATTCAGGCATACCAGTTAACAATGCACCGCCTCCGGCCAGCATAATTCCTTTTTCCATTATATCTGCCGCTAATTCAGGAGGAGTTACGTCCAGAGTCATCTTGACTGCGTCAAGGATTGCCGAAAGTGGCTCTGCTATCGCTTCTCGAATTTCGGAGGTAGATGTCACAATTGTCTTAGGTAAACCGGTTATTAAATCTCTTCCTCGCACTTCGGCAAAGACTTCTTCTGTTGACCATGCGCTAGCGAGTTTGATCTTCAACTCTTCTGCTGTTCTGACTCCCAAAGCGACACTGTATTCTTTTTTTATGAACTGAATAATCGAATTATCAAGCTCATCTCCACCAACACGAACAGATTTATTCGCAACGACTCCTCCTAGAGAAATAACCGCTACTTCGGTTGTCCCACCGCCAATATCCACGATCATATTTCCGCTCGGGTCCTGAACCTGCATTCCGGAACCTATTGCTGCAGCCATTGGCTCTTCAATGATGTAGGCCGGTTTCCTAGCTCCTGCAAATTCTGCTGCCTCTTGAACTGCGCGCTGTTCAACACCAGTTATTCCAGAGGGAACGCAAATAACCATTCGTGGTTTAGCAAGTCTACTCTGGTGGACCTTCTCAATAAAATGTCGAAGCATTTGCTCACACATATCAAAATCAGCAATAACCCCGTCCCTAAGTGGTCGTGAGGCTTGGATATGGCTAGGGGTTCTCCCTATCATTCTTTTTGCATCAGAGCCTACTGCCAGTGCAGAACCATCTCTGATATCTATTGCCACTACTGAAGGCTCGTTTAAAACTATCCCCTCACCACGAACGTAGACAAGAGTGTTAGCAGTACCGAGGTCTACGGCCATGTCTCTGCCCATAACGCCAAGTATTGAAGCCATTAGGAATTACCCTGTTTCATCTGCCTATTCTCTCCAAACTGTATTGAGTTACGAGCCTCTCTCCGCATATTTATTGTACGACTTCCATTGAAAAGTGCAATGCACCCCGAAAAAGTTCACCTAATATTCTTTAACCAAAGAATATTTCGATTTCTCTCTTGGCGGATTCAGCTGAATCAGATCCATGTACCAGGTTTTCAGTGAATAGAGCGCTAAAGTCTCCACGAATCGTGCCTGATTCAGCTTCGGCAGCATTCGTTGCGCCCATCATTTTTCTTACAATCTCCCATGTGTCCTCAGGCCCTTCAATGACCATTGCGACAGCAGGCGATCTGCCTATGAAATCCACTAAATCATCGTAGAAAGGCTTACCAACATGCTCTGCATAATGCTTTTCCGCTAGATTCGGGCCAATTACTAGCATTCGTAGTGCAACTATTTTGAGACCTTTTTTTTCAAAGCGTGAAATAATTTCGCCGACGAGACTTCGCTCGACTGCATCTGGTTTGCAAAGTACTAAAGTTTGTTTCATGCGAGAAGCCTATCGGAATGATTTCACTTTTGTTCGGATTGAAATTTCTGATTTGCTTCTCGCAGAGCGCCCACTACATACATAGATCCTGTTCCGAAAATCAACCCATCAGGAGAAGATGTTTTCAGTGCCTTCCTCAGTGCCTCTTCTGGATTAGGAGAAATAATGGTTTTAGAGCAATATTGTGACGCTATTAGAGCTAAATCATCTGAGGACATTGATCGTGGACTAGGAGCTTCAGTGGTGAATATGCAGTCAAATTCCCTAGCGTTAAGGTTTGATAACATCCAATCCGCATCTTTCTCCTCTGTCATGCCTACTATTAGTGTTCTAGAGCCATCTAAAGTGAAGCTACTTTCCAGAGTTTGCGCCGCCGCTAAAGCTCCAGGAGGGTTATGTGCTCCATCAAGAATAACTAATGGCTCTTTTGAAATCACCTCAAACCTTCCTGGCAAAGCTATATTCTGAAAAGAGTTCTCCACGATTGACAACGGTATATCTGTTCCTAGAAATGCCGATGCCCCTGCAACAGCTATTGCTGCATTTTGCCCTTGATGGATGCCATGTTGAGACAAAAAAATATTCTTATAGAGTACATCATTTATCTTCAAAGATAGGTGCCGGCCGTCTATTGCGAGGTCATTTTCAATACATGCAAAATCTATATCACGTCTCAATATCCTTGCAGAATTCTCTTGCAGAACGATATCTTCTACTTCATCATCAGTTTCGCCTAAACAAACGACTGATCCTTCTTTAATGATACCTGCTTTTTCCCATGCAAGTTTTCCCCTCCATCCTTCTGCACCATCTGTGTGATCGAATCCGACATTGGTAATAACCGCTACTTTGGCATCAGCGATGTTTGTAGCGTCATAACGTCCAAGCATACCGACTTCTATAACGGCAACATCAACCGCATTATTAGCGAAACAGGAAAGAGCCGCCGCTGTCATCAGTTCGAACCAGCTTGGAGTTATCTTGAGGATTGACGTTACTAACTTTAAGTGGCTAACTACTTCAGCAAACTCATCTTCAGATATTGGTTCATTATTTAGTTGTATTCTTTCAGTGATTGAGCTTACGTGTGGTGAACAATACGTCCCTACATTTAAACCCATTGAGCTTAACAGCGCAGAAATCAAGGCAGATGTTGAACCCTTGCCGTTTGTTCCTGTTATGTGAATGCATGGAAAGTCCTTTTGGGGACTCCCTATTGCCTGAGCCAGAAGGCGCATGTTGTCAAGTGCATTATCGTCAATCTTTTCCTTAGTTAGGGAGCGATTAATATGGCTACTAAGAAACTGTAAGGATTCCTCAAAATTCATTATCAGTTGACATAGACTATGAGGCCGCTAGACCGCTCTCGCCTCGTAATATTAATTTAGGTGGCTCAGTCTTTAGAACTACATCCTCGTTGATCACGCACGAAATAACGTCGTCCCTGCCAGGAATCTCGTACATTACTTCAAGGAGGACCTCTTCAAGAATAGACCTAAGTCCTCTAGCTCCTATCCGGCGTTCAAGAGCGAGCGTAGCTATTGCTTCT
>PATL01000002.1 GCA_002713605.1 bacterium | reverse complement strand
TGGATGGTAAGTTAGAGTATGATTATCAGTTATGGATTGACTCGGATATTGTCTTTGATACTAACAAGTTCTGGCAGTTATGTGATATGGCGATTCCTACTGAAGCGGTCACTGAAGATGGTTCGATTGACGATACTAAGACTAAGAAAATTGTCTCAGGGTGGTATTGCACAGAGGATGGTAAGACTACATCTGTCGCACACTGGTTAGATGAAGATGACTTCCGTAAGAATGGTGGAGTCATGAATCATGAAACCATTGAGTCAATCAGTAAGCGTAAGAAACCATTTACGGTAGACTATGCAGGTTTTGGTTGGTTGATGATAGAGAAGGGAGTCTTCGAGGATGAGAACATGAAGTATCCTTGGTTTGCCCCGAAGATGCAAGTCTTCGAAAGTGGTAGTGTTCAAGATATGTGCGGCGAAGACGTATCGTTCTGTCTTGATGCAATGGATGCAGGTTTCGAAATCTGGTGCGATCCTCGAATTCGTGTAGGGCACGAAAAGAATAGGATTATCTAATGACAGAGAAAGCCATTACAGAGTGGATAGAACGCCATTTAGATAAGAAGGAGACTACAGATCTATGGGATCTACAAGCAGCAATTCTTACAGAACTATCGAAGCGTGACTCGGTTCAATATCGTGTTCGTGCCTCGGATAGTTCCGTAACGGCGAAACTCGATAGTATATCAGAACTATCGGGAGAAGANAAAAGAGAACTTCTCATCAGGGAAGTCGAAGACNATGAAANCACACANGATTCGGAGGGATGNTAAATGGCAAAGATGTTTAATACTAATGTAGATCATATAGAGTCAAAACCGAAAAAAACTCGTCAAGGAAANGGNAAGCATACCAAATATGCCGCTTCCTCTCGTAANNNTGCTCCTAAAAGANNNAGNGGNCAAGGCAAATAGACTATAAGGTATACAAATCCANTATAGTNACCAAATATCATGATGAAATGNGTAANATTATTGACCATNCGGTTAATACTACTCAACATCATGATATTTTTGGGTCCGATTTTACTTGGTCATACGGAAAATACAATATTTTTGGACTTACATCGGCAACTAAGGTATTNTATGACCTTTTTTGCGAATTAAATGAGTTTGTTTANGATTNTAATGGTACTAATGACCCTTTATGGATGCAAAGTTGGTTAAATCATCATCAAAAAGGGAATTTATTGGATTGGCACGGTCATCAATGGCCAATTCATGGTTATATTTCAATTAGACCNCATAATACGAAGACAATTTTCAGAAATCCCGAATATGANGTNATAAATGAGGTNGGAAATGTNTATATTGGACCAGGATNTAGAGAACATAAGGTAATTACNACTAATAATNACCNTTTTGACACAAATAGAATTACAATTGGGTTTGANATACTAAAAGANGTACCTCCACAAGCANTTACANGCAATATAGGACTNATACCTTTTCCTCAAATAAATAAANNGAGCTCTTANTATTNTTATGAACGACTTTTTAGANAATNTGGGNAATNATCAGCATCAAAAAATGCTACGNGAGATAGCAAATGANGGTATAACACCTAAAAAAACNGATCATAANGTGAATAATGACCTATATGAAGCAGATGGATTAGAATATGATGANGAACTTTATAAATCTTGACTAAATAATAAAATAATAAGANTATTTTATAATGCCTCTAGAAAGAGTCAGTCAAGGNTTTAAGGATATTAGTATGACTTTTCAGNNTAANCCNCTGAATGGTGATCTAATAGCNATTAAAAANGAAAATGCTATTGCNCGATCAATAAGGAATATAGTATTTACTCTTCCTGGAGAAAAATTCTTTANTCCNNACTTTGGATCTAGAGTTNCTANNATTCTTTTTGAGAATATTGANNATATTACTGCATCTGCNATTGTAGACGAAATTANTCAGTCAATNNNNAACTATGAACAANGAGTTNAGTTAATTGANGTNGAAGCAGACCCTGATTTTGATAATAATTCATATGATGTAACTATAAANTATGAAATTATAGGAGCAGACGTTCCTCAACAACAATTACAATTCGTTTTGCAACCAAATAGGTAAAATGCCANTAGTCAATTTCTCTAACCTTGACTATGATCAGGTTAAAACAACACTTAAAGATTATTTAAGGGCAAACTCTAAGTTTACCGANTATGATTTTGAAGGATCTAACCTGTCAACAATTTTAGATGTTCTAGCATATAATACTTACATNACTTCGTACAATGCCAACATGGTAACGAACGAAGTATTCATTGATAGTGCGNCNTTAAGAGAAAATGTGGTATCTTTAGCAAGAAATATTGGATATTTACCTAGATCAAGGACTTCAGCAAGNGCNACANTTAGTTTTTTCGTNAATACTTCANCAATTAACCCTAGACCNTCAACTTTAACCCTNCAACCAGGTCCAGTTGCAGCAACTTCTNGTNCATTTGGTGGNCAATCTTTCATTTTTTCTATTTTAGAACCAATTACACGACCTGTNATTGATGGAATTGCNAATTTTAATGATATTNCCATCTATGAAGGNACACTTTTATCNCAAAGTTACACATATACNTCCCAAAANCCAAATCAAAGGTTTGTTTTNCCTAATATNGGTGTTGATACTAGATTAATTAANATAAAAGCAGGTACAACTAACCAAAAATTTAAATATTCTTANCAAGATAGTCTTTTTGACGTTACTAATGANTCAAAAGTCTTCTATTTACAAGAAGTTAATGATGAAAGGTATGAAATATTCTTCGGAGATGGTATTTTTGGAAGAAAATTGCAAGAAGGTGAAGANATTGANATAAGTTATATTGTTTCTAACGGATCAAATGCTAATGGNGTGAATCAATTTACCTTTAGTGGTAGNTTAACATATANNCAAACTGGAGGTACTCATACTGTAACTCAAGGNATNTCTNTATTAACAACNGGTGTTAGTGGGTCTGGTGGTGAAGAAATAGAAGGTGTTGACTCAATTAAGAAGTTTGCACCTCGAATTTATGCATCTCANAACCGTGCATTNACTGCAAATGACTATGAATCACTAGTTCCAGCNAAAATTTACCCTGAAACAGAGTCAATTTCTGTTTTTGGTGGTGAAGAACTNNTTCCTCCTCAATATGGTAAGGTTTTTATTAGTATAAAACCAAGACATGGTGATTTTTTACCNAATTTAGTCAAAGAACAAATAAAATTAAAGCTTAAAAAGTATGCTGTAGCAGGAATTGTACCAGAAATTCTTGATCTTAAGTATCTTTATCTCGAAGTTGACTCAAAANTNTATTATAATTCCAATTTAGTATCAAATGCAGANGAAGTTACAACNATTGTATCNAATAATGCTNCAAAATATGCAGNNTCTACTGATTTAAACAAATATGGAGCAAGATTTAANTATAGTAAGTTCCTAAACATNATTGATCAAAGTCATGAGTCTNTTACATCTAATATAACAACAATTCAGATGCGAAGAGACCTTAGATTNGTCTTAAATTCNTTTGCAGAATACTCTATGGGATTNGGTAANGAATTTTATATTAAGAGTATGNNTGGTTATAACATNAAATCATCATCATTTAAGNTTTCGGGANTAGANGCTGANGTNTATTTGTCAGATGTACCNGATTCTAATAGAGAAACTGGTACATTATTNTTNTTTACTNTTCCTTCTNCTAATTCTACANCACCAACNATAATTAGACGTAATGTTGGGTATATAAATTATACTAAGGGAATAGTTACNTTAAACCCAATTAATATAATCTCAGGNAAAANGAAAGATGGTCANNCGATTCTTGAGATTTCTGCATGTCCTAAATCNAATGATGTGATTGGATTACAGGATTTATANTTACAGTTAGATACTAGCAATAGTNNATTTGAGACCATCGTTGATGAAATTTCGTCAGGATTAGATCCAGCAGCATCNAATTACATNGTAACCTCTAGTTANCATAATGGATCATTNGTTAGAAGTACACCTACATCAAATCCTACATCAACCACATCTGCATACTAAAATAAATGATATCCACTACAGATAAAAGAATACAGTTTAGTAATATAGTTGAAAANCAACTTCCTTCNTATGTTAAGGANGATTATCCGTTAATTANTGATTTTTTAAAGCAATATTATGTTGCACAGGAGTTTGATGGTGCTCCTGTTGATNTNATTCAGAATATTGATNAATATATTAAACTGGATAATANTACAAATCTTGTAGATTCTGTTTCTTTAGGTGTTGATGTATCACTTACTGNTACTGATATTATTGTTGATTTAATAAAAACTCCNGAAGGAACTAATGGATTTCCTGATTCTTATGGNTTNATTAANATTGATGATGAGATTATTACATATGAAAGTAANAATATAACAACTTTTAAGAATTGTCATAGAGGTTTTTGTGGTATTACCTCATATATTGANGAATTAGACNCNGAAAATTTAGTTTTTAAGAATTCTGAGAGNGCAAAACATACAAAAGGNGCAACAGTAGNGAATTTAAGTTCATTATTTCTAAAACAATTTTTAATAAAGACAAAACANCAAATTTTACCNGGAATTGGTGAAAGNCAATTAAGACCAAATCTTAATCAAAANGTTTTTATTAAGCATTCNAATGATTTTTATTCATCTAAAGGTACNGATGAATCTTTTAAAATACTCTTTAAAGCACTNTATGATCAAGATGTAAGTGTTATAAAACCTAGAGATAATCTCATTACACCATCTAATGCCCANTATAAGGTTGCAGATCATTTTATTGTAGAAAGTTATTCTGGAGATCCTACAGAATTNGGAACAGCAACCNTATTTCAGGANNCTTATGNNGATANTNTCACTAAAGCATATGCACCAATNACTTATGTTGANAAAGTATCTACAGGAACTGCTGGTGTTGCTAAAACTTTTTATAAACTTGCTGTAGATTCTGGTTATGATAGAAGTGGTATTACTGCTGGTGCAATTTANGGTAANTTTTCAGTTCATGCTAAAAGTAGAGTAATAGGTCATGTTGGTATAGGNACATCAGTTTTAGATGTAGATTCTACTGTAGGNTTTCCAAAATCTGGAGAATTATCAGTACAATATAAGAATTTNAGTGTTGGNATTATATCATANACNTCAAAATCATTAACNCAGTTCTATGGTTGNACAAATATAAATGGNGTAATTCTTGATAGGACTGATGTTGGTATAAACACGTATGCATATGGATATTCTTCAGTAGAACCAGATAAAGTNATTAAAATAAAAATAAATTCNGTTATTAATAGTNTAAAATANGATTCAGACTCTTATGGNTATANAAAAGGNGATAAAGTCAAGATTAATACATTAGGNATTGGTGCAACTGGATTTAAATNTGATAATTGGTTCTATAATGGGTGTCCTGTTTATATTATTGANTCTTTTGAGTTAGTTGATGCTTCTGACCAAACTTGGCANATTACATTAAAGACTGATCATTTCTTTAGAAAAGGAGATNCTGCAGTAATTAGTGGTAGAGATAGTTCTCCTAAAAATTGCGAAATTGTNGCNATTTCTTCTTCTAANTCCTTTGTTGTAAGTGGACAAGGANNACTTTCTANTANNGATGTTTATAATATTAGAAGAACTATATCAAAAGCAGTNCCAAGTGGTACTCATACAATAGGAGCAGGAATATCTGTATTTTCTACTGATATTCAGAATCTNTATGTAGATAATGATAAATTATTAGTTGCATCTGCATCAATACCTTCTTATGGTACACAACCATTAGATGCNTATGATCATTCAGTAACTTTTAGTGGAACNTTTAGTGGAACTGATTGGGAAATATCANCTCAAGATCATNCANTNTATACAGGTGATTCAATATACTATTCTCCAAATAAAATAACTCAAAACTTTATTAATTCAGCAGGTCAACCTACAAGTAGAATAGTAGATGGTCCTGGTCTTGTAGAAGAAGGAATATATTTTGTTGATAGAGTTGATCTTAATACTATAAGACTTTCGAAAACAAAGTCAGACCTTTTAAATAATAGATTTTTAAGTGTAGATGCAAAAACTCCGATAACTGTAACTGATAATAAAATACAGAAAACTGATTATAATAATAAAATTTTAGATACTCAAAAGATTGTAAGAGAGATATCTAATCCTAATAATGAAGGAGTAGAAACTAAAACTAAATCTGGATTTACAGGAATTCTTATAAATGGTGTAGAAATTCTTAATTATAAGTCAAGAGATTTTATATATCATGGAGAAGTTAAAAGTATTGATCTTTTATCTGGAGGATCTGAGTATGATGTAATTAATCCACCTGATTTAAAGATAGAAGATAGTGTTGGTATTGGTGCAACTGGTCATGTATCTGTATTAGGATCATTACAAGAAGTCAGAGTCATAGATCCTGGTTTTGATTATTATGAAACTCCTATTATTACCGTTAGTGGGGGTAATGGTTTTGGGGCACTTGTAAGCCCAAATATGAAGACAATTGCACATGAAGTTAAATTTAATGCTACTCAAAAAGGTGAAAGAGTCATAACAGGTGCTAATTCACTTATTAATTTTACTCAAAAACATAGATTTGGAACTGGTGAGAGGATAATTTATAAAACTGATGGTGAAAGAGCACTTGGTGGAATATCCACATCTTCAGAATATTATGTTGATGTAATTAATGATTATAAGATTAGACTTCATAACAAGTCATGGGAAGCTATTGCTGGTATTAATACAATTACTTTTACTTCTCATGGTACTGGTAATCAAATAATTAAATCTTACTATAATAAGAAAGTAGTAGAATCTATTAATGTTATAAATTCAGGTTCTAATTATGAGAATAAAAAGAGAGTAACTGGAACTACTGGAATAAGTACATCACTCAATATTATCAATATTTTAGATCATGGTTATGAATCAGGCGAGAGTGTCATGTATACCGCCCAGGAGACCCCTGTAGGCGGTCTAATAAGTGGAAATGAGTATTACGTCACAAAGGTCAATAAAGATAGTTTTAAGTTATCTGAGGCAGGTGTAGGTGTAACATATCACAATTACTACTATAATACTAATCAATACCTAGATTTTACATCTGCTGGAGTAGGAACCCATTTATTTAACTATCCAGAAATCAAATTAAATATCTCAACTTCTGGATTCTCTACTACAACAGACCAAGCTCAATTACAACCAATATTCAGAGGAACTTTGACCTCTGTTAGGTTAAGTGATAATGGAGTTGGATACGGATCTTCCGATATTATTAATTTACAGAATGAACCATTAATTACTCTAGTTCGTGGTACAAATGCTCAAATAGAAGCAATTGTAGATAATGGAACTATTGTTGATGTTTTAATTAAGAATACTGGTAAAGATTATTCATCAGTTGATTTGCAAATTATAGGAAATGGTGTAGGAGCTGTTTTAACACCTATTATTACTAATGGGCAAATAACTGATATTAAAATAATAGAGGGTGGTGCAAATTATGTTAAAGGTGGAACATTTATTAATGTAGTTCCTTCAGGATCTTTAGCTAAGTTTAAACCTAACTTACAGTCATGGAACCTTAATTTAGTTAGTAGAAATATTAATAAGTTTACTGTGGATGATGGATATCTTATTGATGGTATAAATTCGACTGATACACTTCAGTATTCTCATTTATATGCTCCAAGACAGTTAAGAGAAAGAATCTTTTCTGTTGATCAGGTTGGTAGAAAGATGTATGGTAGTTATGATTTATCAAAAGATCTTGGTGGTAATGAAAATACTTCTACTCAACATTCTCCTATTATTGGATGGGCATATGACGGTAATCCAATCTATGGTCCATATGGTTATATAACAAAAGCTGGTGGTATTATTTCTCAGATGAAATCTGGGTATAATAGTAGAGATGCAATTACATTAGCAAACAGACCTCCAGGATATCCTGAAGGATTCTTTATAGAAGATTATAATTATCAAAAAGTATCAGATGAGACTGTTCTTGATCAAAATAATGGTAGATTTTGTGTAACACCTGAATATCCAGATGGTGTTTATGCATATTTTGCAACTGTTGAAGAGGATATTGCAACTTCTGGGCAATTTGTTGGTTATAAGCAACCACAATTCCCATATTTGATAGGTGATAAGTTTAAATCAACTCCCAATCTTTTTAATTTCCATAAAGAATCAAACCAAGATGATTATTTACTAGAAAATACTGAATGGGTTAGAAATACTACTCCTTATAATTTACATGAACAAGGTATTGATTATGGATATATTTCACTACCAAATGAACTTAAACAAACTGCTGATATTACAGGAGTTGCTCCAGGAACAATTGATTCTGTCGGTATTGAGACTGGGGGAATTGGATATCAAGTAGGAGATATAGTCGTATTTGATAATACTGATAGTAATGGATCTGGAGCTTCTGTTAGAGTTACATCTATTGAGGGTAAGGAATTTGATACTATTAGTGTAGCTTCTTCTATTATTACTGGTGCTGAAATTTATCCATCAAATTCTTATGAAATACGTACAACAAGTCCTCATAATTTTGTAAATGGTGATATAGTTACTGTTAGTGGATTATCTACAACATCATCTGATATAGATGGGACTTATCCTATAACTGTAGAACAATCCTCATTTACTCTTGTAGGTCTTGGTACAACAGTTGCTGGTGCAGGAGAAATAGAAGTTACAGGAATAGTAACTTATTTTAATGTTTCAGGAGACTTTAGTTTTGTTAAAATTAATGATCAGTTTGATGTTGGTGAACCTGTTGGTGCATTAGAAAAACCAGAAAAGATTCAGGTATTAAACATAGATGAAAGATCTTCTAGAATAAGAGTTTTAAGAAATGCTGCAATGGATTTTGGACTTACTGGAAATTCAATTCTTTCTGGTGAAAATATTGCAGAAGAATCTAAAAGATTTACTATACCTGCAGGTTTAAGTACTTCATTTGCTGGTAGAGAAAATACTCAATATTATTTTGACCCTAAAGAAGTTGTTGGATTTGGTCTTACTGTTGGAATTTCTCATACTGCTTATATTAATAATCCAGGTGCAGGGGCATCAATAATCAATATTGCATCAGGAGCATTATACATACAAAATCACAATTTACATACTGGAGATGAATTGGTATATAATTCATCTATTCCTATGTTTGAGGGAGATGAACCTATAGGTATTGCTACAGTAGGTATTATAACCGCAGGATATTATAATGTATCAACTCCTGGTCCTTTAGCAGATGGTACAAAGTTATATGTTGCTAAAATAAATGCTAATTTAATTGGTTTATCTACTGTTAGGGTTGGTGTAGGTAGTACAGGTACTTTTGTAGGTGTTACAAGCGAATTTAGGGACTCTACAACGTTATTATTCTCTAGTCCTGGTACAGGCGTTCTTCATAATTTTAAAACAAATTTTGATCCAATTACCGCAACTGTTACTAGACATCAAGTTACATCATTAGTAAAAGAAGATCATGGTTTACAAAATGGAGATATTGTAGATCTAAGTGTTAATCCAGGTGTTGCTTCGACCTTTATTGTCAAGTATAATGATTATAATAGAAAACTTATAATAGGTGAAAAATCATTTGCTGATACTGATGTTAACGTAGCAGATGACTCAATTACAATAGAAGGTCATGGATTAGTTACTGGACAAAAAATTGTTTATACTGCTATATCCCCTTCTTCTGGATTAGATAATAATAGAATTTATTATGTTTATGTTTCTGACCATAATACTATCAAATTATGTCATACAATTTGGGAAACACAACAGTTTACTCCAAACTTTGTTAATATTAATTCTGCTTCAGCAGGTAATATTGGTCCAATAAATCCACCAATCAATGCATATAAGGATTCTACAGTTGTATTTAATGTTGGGGATTCTAGTTTAGCATTCATAAGGGATTCTCAACCATATTCTGCATTTGAGCTTGATTTTTATACTGATACTAGCTTTACTAAACTTTGGAATAATAGGGTTAGTGATGTTGTTAGGGATGGAGTAGCTGGTATTAATTCTAGTGCTACTGTTAGTATAACAATTGACAGGCATTCTCCTGATTCTCTTCATTACAATTTAACACCATTATACGAAACAGATTTACCTCCAGTTAAAGAAGAAATTGATTTTGATAAAGAAGTATTTTCTAATAACACAATATTTGTTAAAGATAGTAATTTTGCAGGTAAGAGAACAGTTTCTGTTGCTTCTACAAATGAATTTACGTTTACTGTTGGCGATTTACCTGAAACTGTTTCCTATAAAAATAATAATCCAAAGATATCATATAAAACTACTTCTACAAATGCTACTGGACCAATTGCAGAAATTAAGATTGTAAATGGTGGAGCAAACTATTATTCTTTACCAGGAATTACCTCAGTTGCATCATTTACAGGTAGTGGAGCAATACTTAAACCATATACAACAAGTATTGGTAAAATTAAAAATAGTAAGATTAAAGATATTGGATTTGATTTCCCATCAGATACTACTTTAAGACCAACTACAAATTTACCTCAAGTATTATTTTTAGATAGTCTATCAAGAGTATTTTCTGTTGGTATTACATCTGCAGGTAAAGGATATATTAAACCTCCAACATTACTTGTTTTTGATGGAAGAACTAAAAAGAGAGTTGATGATATTGAGATAAAATATAAATTAGGTGATGATCAAGCACAAATAATCAAAAATAAGGCTAATCTAAATCCAGTTCCACCAATACTTTTACCAATTAATAATACTAATGGTATTGGTATTGCTACAATTGGGTTTACTACAGCAACTAAAGAAGTTGTAATTGGATTTAATACTGGATTTAGTGAAGTATTCCCATTTGATGTTGGGGATAAATTCTTAGTCGAAAATATTAGTGTTGGTATTGGATCTACTGGATTTGGATTTAATTCATCAGAGTATGAATATAAGATGTTTGTTGTTAGTAAAACAACTCCTAATCTTGGTGGTATTGGATCTATATTCTACAATCTTGAGGGTTATTTACCAGATGGACAACAACCTGGTGATTTTGATGTAGTTAATTCTGTTGGTAGGGTTATTCCTGAAAGAGATTTCCCAATATTTGATGTCCGTTTAGAAAACAATTCATTCTTTGCGAATGAAATTGTAAAATCCAACTCTACTGGTGTAGTTGAAAGTTGGGAACCTACTACTGGAGTATTAAAAGTTATTTCTAATGAAATATTTGATCCAAATACTCTTATAGTTGGACAATCTTCAGGAGCATCTGGAATTATTTCTTCTACAAGAAATTTTGATTCTTATATGGATTTGGGAGTATCATCAAAAGTATCTAGTGGATGGGAAACTAATTCTGGATTCTTAGACGATAATCAACAAAGAGTTCAGGATAATATGTATTATCAGAACTTCTCATACTCACTTAAGTCTAGAATTGCCTATGATACTTGGCAGGATGTTGTATCTACTTTAAATCATACATTAGGATTTAAAAAGTATTCAGATTATGAAGTAGTTTCTGATTCTTCACTACCTGAAGGTGGATCTGGATATTATATTAAAGGTGGTGGTACAGGTGTAGAAAATCATGTACCTGCGTCTATGGTAATAGGTGTTACTACTTCATTAACATTCTCTGAAGTTGTATCTGAATGTATTGGTGTAGGTAATTTAAATTGCGTTGCTGACTTTGATATGGTTAGCGAAAATGCATTACAAATTGGCAATAGCACAATATCTAATGAAATAAGATTTACAAGTAAGACACTTACTGATTACTTTGAGTCTATTGGTAATAGAGTACTTTCTATTGATGATATAAGTCCTACATTTAATAGTAATCCTAGACCTACTCCATTTAGTGTAGTAAGTAACTTTACATTATCAGATGTAAGAGCACAGAAGTATATTACTTACGTTAGAGATAAGAGATATCTTGGTGAAAGACAGATTATGGTTGTTGATATTATTAATGACAACTACAATGCTTATATCAGTCAATATGCAAGAGTAGAAACTGAATATGATCTTGGATCATTTGATTTCACAGTACAAGGAACTGATGGGCAGTTATTATTCTATCCAACAAGAAGTACTGTAAATGATTTTGATATTACATGCTTATCTTACAATATCGATGATAATTTAGCAGGAATTGGTACAACAACTATCGGTAGTACTACTGTTGATACTGGTAGTTTTGATATTTCTGGTGGAACTACTACTATTGCTGAGTTTGATTATGATCATACTCTTGGTGGAAAAGTTCTTGTAGAGATTACAGGATCAAGTAATGAATATGAAATGGATGAACTTAATTTTATAGTTGATGCATTTGGTGGGATTGATATAGTCGAATATCCTCAAATAACCACTGATGTTGGGGAAGTTGCTAGTGCTGGTATGGGAACGTATTGGGCATATACCGATGGTGTTAAGTGTAAGATTGACTTTATTCCACATCCTGCAACTAATAGATTATTTACAGTAGAACCTTCTGAAGTTAATGATACTGATGACACAATCACTATGGTAAATCATAGATTGTCAACAGGATCTGGATTAAAGTATACGGAAGGTGCATTATCAATAGGTGGTCTTATTGATGGTACAACATATTATGTTATTAACGTAAGTGAAGATGTTATCCAGTTAGCAACAACTGAAGAAAATGCAAAAGAAAATATACCAATAGATCTCACAACTTCAGGAACAGGACAGCAGTTCTTTAGAGTTCTTACAGTAATTAACTGCATCTATAAGGAACTTGATGAAAGTCTTGTTGGTTTTGGAACACAAGTTAATATGAAACATGCTCGTTTAGAGAGTGATTTAGTTGCTATATCTGCATCAGGTACACCAACTCCACAAGTGATTATGAAGTATCCAACTCAATTGGATGCAAATACTGATGGATATGATGGTGCATACTTCATGGCATTTGTTGAAACTGGTGCTTCAGGTACTGCTAGTGCCATAAGATACTTCAGTGAACATATGATTATTGATGATTATAATGAAGGAATGCAAACTGGTGAAGTATACGAAGCAGAATGGGGAGTTCTAAGTCATAATAATGTTGCTGGATTGGGTACATTTGGTTATAGACTTGATAAGAATCCAGGCGGAACTTCATTTGTAGAAGTAACATTTACTGCTCCTGCCAATCAAGCATCGAGAGTAACATATTTCATGAATGCCCTTAAGGTTCAGGATGATTTACAAGATCAAATTCTATTTGATAATGCACTAATACAATCTGAATCTGGTACTTATGAAGGTACTCATAGTGATATTAAGAGAGCATTTAACTTAACACACAACAACTATCCTATTTTCGAGAGAGAATTTGATGGAAGTGATACTGAAATTATTAGTATTTTAGATAATACAATTAAGTTACCAAACCATTACTTTGTTACTGGTGAAAAACTTACATACGAACCAATAGGATTAGGAAGTAGCACCAATATTGGTATTGTTACTACAACTATTTCGGGTATTGGTCAAACCGACAAACTTCCTCGTACAGTTTACGCTGTTAAAGTTGATGAGGAGAAGATTAAACTTGCAGGATCTGCAGAAGACGCATTATTAGGAACACCTGAAATCTTAGACATTTCTAGTGTTGGTATTGGTACAACAATGAAGTTTGTTGCTGATAGACAGAATACAAAGGTTATTGTTGCTCTTGATAATATTATTCAGTCTCCAGTTGTATCTACAGCACTAACAACACATTTAGATCAGCAATTATTCACTACAGACAATTTAGTACAAGTTGGAAGTATTACTTCCATATTTGGGGGAGATTTGATTAAGATTGGTGATGAGATAATGAAGGTAGAAGGGGTAGGTATTGGAACTGCTAATGGAATAAGAGTACGTAGACCTTGGTTGGGTACTAAAGTTGGTTATGCTGCAACTAGTGCATTAGTAACTAAGGTACAGGGTAATTATAATATTGTTGATAACGTACTTAACTTTGTAGAAGCACCTTATGGTAATGTACCATTTAGTTCCACAACTAACGAACCCGATGAAAGAGATTGGGTAGGTATTGAAACTGGATCAAGTTTCCAAGGAAGATCCTTTATGCGTTCAGGTATTCCTGATACATCATCAGAAGCATATAGTAACAACTACATCTTTGATGACGTTTCTGCTGAATTTGATGCTATTAACAGTACATTTACATTAAAAACAGAAGGTGGTAATTTTACTGGTGTTGAGCAAGATAATGCAGTTGTTTTAATCAACGATATTTTCCAAGAACCAGGATTAGTTGGTGATTATTTCTTAGAGCAGAGTGCAGGTATTACATCTGTTACTTTTGTTGGTACTGCAAGAACAATTACTAATGATGTTGGTATTTCTTCCTTCCCAAGAGGTGGTGTAATAGTCTCAGTTGGATCTAAATCTGGTTTAGGATATCAACCATTAGTTGTTGCTGGTGGTAAAGCAAATGTTTCTATTGCAGGAACAATTAGTTCAGTTAGTGTTGGTAATAGTGGATCTGGATATAGATCTGGGATTCAGACAGTAGTTAATGTTGGAGTTGTAACAACACCTAACATTCCAAATAAGATTATTGGTATTGGTACAGCAGCAATTTCTAATGGACATGTTTCAGGAATTACAGTTACCAATCCTCAAATTTTCCATGCTCCAAGCGAAATTCAGAATGTTACTTACACAAGAACTAATGGTGTAACTACAGTAACTACAATTAATCCTCATGGATTATCAGAATCTGAAATGGTTGTGTTATCTGGAATAGCATTTACTTGTGATTATGCTCCATCAGTTAACATATATGGTGCAGAATATGATAATACTACTGGAATAATGACAGTTACTACTACCACTTCTCATGGAATTGGTAGTGATAAGCAAGTTATATTTACTGGATTGGGAATGACTTGTGGTATTGATAATGGTGCTACAACTCATATCTATCCAAGAGGAAAAGATATTGCTTATAATAGACCAATTAATATTTTAGATGATGGAGCACATCATACAGTAACTGCTGCTGATTATAATCCAACTACAGGTAAGATGGTAGTTGCACTTAGTAATGCTCATGGAATGATTAATGGGGATTTTGTTAAATTTATTGATAACTCAATATCATTTACTTGTGATAAAGATAATCATGAAACAGTTCATTCTTATCCAAGAAAAGGAGATCATCCTACTAATAATTGGTTAAAGATTTTTGATGTAACTGCTAATGGTTTTAGTGTTTATGTTTTAGACTTTACTCAAAGACCATCATCTAATACTTCTAACCATACGTTCCATTCAGCAATTGATAATGGATTAGTTCATAATAATGGCAAGATAACGGTTGATGTTGGTGCAGCAGGTGCTAGTGATCAATATGCTCATACTTGGGTAGGTGGAAATGCTGCTAATGCTGTTACAACTGGTGGTGATCATACACATAGATTCCATAGTGCTACAACTGGTGCTTTAATTAGTGGTGGTGATTATAATCATAGATTTGCAAGTGCTCTTGATGGTGGAGTTTTTGTTACTGGAATAGGAACTACAACTCCAGTTGATGCAACTTATAATGCAGAAAAAGGTGAATTAGTACTTACTATTCCCAATCATCCTTATACAATTGATGATACTGTACAAGTATATCCAGATGCTATAACATTTACTTGTGAAATGGATGGAAATACAACAAATCATTCATATCCAAGAATAACTGATCCGATAGTAGGTATAGCAACTGATATTGCTGGAGCAAGTAAGGATACAATTACACTTCTTGTCGGTAAATCACCGTTGGTTAAGTATGATGTTTCAGATGCAACTTATACAGGATCTACTGGTAAGTTAGTCTTAAATATCGGAAATCATTCTTTACGTGGATCTTCCACCTTTACTATCACTAATGCAGAATATGATCCAGTCTCTGGAATCATGACTATGACATCTAATTCTCATGGTTTATCTGTTGGGGATAGAGTTAAGATTGCAGATAACTCAATAACATTCCGTTGCGATCAAGATGGATTTAACTCAGATCATTCATATCCAAGGGCAGCCGTTCATAAAGGTAACGGTGTTGTAGAACCAGATCCTTCTCATAATACTTGGTTACCAATCTCTAAAGTAACAACAAATACTTTCACTGCTAGAGTGATAGATGAAACACCTTCGACTAATACAACTACTCATGCATTCCAAAGTGCAGATCCTAATGGAATAACCAAAGCAGGTGAATCTGTTAGAATTGCTAAGGATAGTTTGACATTTACTTGTTCAATGGATGATTATGTAAGTCCTCATAGTTATCCAAGAGGAACAGATCCAATATACGAAACATCAGTATCTGTTGGTGCAACAACTAATAATACAATTACTCTTGATGTTGGAGTTAGTACTTCTGTAAATTATACAGTAACTAATGCAGACTACACTGCATCTACTGGTATTATGACAATGACTCTCAGTGAGCCTCATAGATTATATGCTGGTGTTAATGTCAATATTGCTACTGAATCTCTAACATTTACATGTACTAAGGATGGAAATGCTACTCAACATAAGTATCCAAGAAAACCAGATCCTACTTATAATGGAGTAGATGTTATTGGTATTGGTAATTTAGTTCAGAAGAATGTTACTAATGCAACTTACATACCATCTAATGGTAATTTAGTTCTAACAATTGGTACTAATCATGGATTGAAGATTGGTGATGCTGTTAAGATTAAGACTGATTCATTAGTCTTTACTTGTGCTATGGATAGTGATGCTAGTAATCATTCTTATCCAAGAGTAACTGATCCTATACATGATAAGTTTGTTAATGTTTCTAGTGCTAATCAGTCTGCTGGTACGATTACATTAAATGTTGGAACAACTCCAGAAGTAAGTCATAATGTTTCAGATGCAACTTATAATCCAGATTCTGGTGAAATGGAGTTAACAATTGGTCTCCATACTTTAACTGCAGGTACAAGTATTAGACTTGTTGCTAATTCATTAAACTTCTCATGTAATAATGCTGGAGTACAAAATAGAACATATCCTCGTGCAACTGGTGCTAATACAAATAGTGGTTCTGATTATGCGTATAATACTTCTATAGAAATTTTAGCGGTTACAACAACCACTATTCTAATCAACGTTAATGATCCAGTAAATCCTGGTCCTATTAGTCACAACTATCCACACACATTCATCAGTGCAACTGCTGGTGCTGTTAAGAGTGGTGGTAACTATAACCACACATATGTTGGTGGAACTGTAGCAAATGCAGTT
>PATL01000009.1 GCA_002713605.1 bacterium | reverse complement strand
TAACAAACCAAAGGAAAAAGGCGGGATCTCTTTCTGGAGTTACGCTCGTAGGAGTTAGGTTTTGATCATTTCGGGCATGACCATAGATTTCATTCACCCAACCTAGATTCCCAGATGCTGCGCTTATAGAAGTCTTGTGTATTGTGAAAGAATTTGAATGATTGTAAGTTGCCGCTTTTCTCAATTTAGGCGAGTCGTGAGCGAATTGTTGACCATTATAAAAGTGGGTTTGAGCGTCAATAGTGTTGGGTAGCTTCATATTAAAGTCAGAAAATGTTGCATGATCTGACGGAGAGGTAATCTCAATAACTTCTAGGTCATCAAATGATTCGAGTACCTGATGGCGAATGCCTGGCGGTTGCAGAATGCAATCTCCCTCTTTGAATAGAAAGGGCTCACCTTGGTCTTCATAGACCAATTTTGCTGAACCTTTAATACAAAAAAGTACTTGGAATAAAACATCGTGGTAATGCACCCAGTCAGCTACTTTCCCGCTTCCTTTAATTTTGATTTGAGAGGCTGCACATATCTCATTGTGACTGCCAGTTAATGATCTGTAAGACATTCCTGCTCTACCTTGCACCCACTCTGCGTCACTTGAACGCGACAAATGAACGATTGGGATAAGGTTTTTTATTGGGGTTTGACTCTTACCGACAGCAATATAGTGCACTTTAGTGCCGTTTGGACCTACAAGATCCGTTCCGATAAGGGATTGGTCTTCTACTGGAATTTCAATAAATAGTGGTTGTGTTTTTGCTTCCTTATCCAACGCCACAGTGAATTGATCTCTTGTTAAAATCGCATAGTTTGGGTTATCTGCCGGTGAGATCATAGCTATTTTGAAGTTAAGAATATCTACAAAGAAATCAAGTCCTGATTCAAAGTCAGGTGCGGCAACTATTGATCGAATTGATTTTGCTTCGGAAGTAGCGTCAACAGTGAATTTCATAAAAACTGATTTCCTATTATTCCTTTAGGACTAGGGGGCGCAAAGTAACCTAGTTATTGGTATTTACGATACCGTTGCATTCGTACATTAGATTTAAAAGCTGAAATTGATTTATGGTGCATCACAAGCCCCTAATAGGAATTACTGGAAGACGGCGCAAAGGAGATAAGTTGCGTGACAGTCTTAAAGTCATGAATCATCTTTCCTTTGATGCGTATTGGGTGGACGATGCCCAAGGTATTATCGCAGCTGGAGGGATTCCTGTATTTCTTCCTCTAAGTCTTAACTCATCGGAAATTATTCCTCTACTGGATGGGATACTCTTGAGCGGTGGGGCCGATATAGAACCTCAACAGTACGGGGCTGAACCTGAACCTGAGTTACAAGAAATTGAACCTATTCGAGATGAATTTGAATTGTCGCTACTAGAAGAGGTCTACAAAAGAGAGTTACCGGTTGCTGGGATTTGCCGGGGCCTACAGATTCTTAACGTTCATGCGGGTGGAACTTTATTTCAGGATGTTCCGCCGCATTCAGTTCGTAATGAACCTGCATCAAATCGCGTGCACGAAGTAACTTTTGATGAAGGGTCGATCCTTGCGGGACTGTATGGACCTTCCATGCAAGTAAATTCTTTACACCACCAGAGTGTCGATAGGGTAGGTAACGGGTTTCTAGCAACAGGACTAGCAAACGATCTTGGAGTTGAGGCTATAGAGCATTGCGAACTGCCAATTCTTGCTGTTCAGTGGCATCCTGAAATGTTGGATAGCAGGGATAGCGATCCCCTATTTCAATGGCTAGTCCAGTGCTCTTCGAAACGTCTCTAGGTATTTTGGGGGAAACCTAAATCTACTTGGCCAGTTGTAGGATCAGGCCAGCGACTTGTTATAACTTTTTGTTTCGTAAAAAAGTGCATTCCCTCTGGGCCATACATGGCCGTATCACCGAAGAGAGATTCGTCCCAACCGCCAAATGAGTGGTAACCAACCGGGACAGGAATCGGAACATTAATTCCTACCATTCCGGCTTGAACATTCTTTTGAAATTGCCTTGCGGTTCCTCCGTCACGAGTGAAGATCGCTGCTCCATTTCCATATTGATTCATTTCAATAATCTGCAAAGCCTGATCAAATGTCTGCGCTCTTACAACTGATAAAACTGGGCCAAAGATTTCATCCCTATAGACTTCCATGTCGGTTGTGACATGGTCCAAAAGTGTCACACCAATAAAGAACCCACCCCCGTTAGTGGGGAAACTCCGGCCGTCTGAGACCACTGTCGCCCCTTCAGCCTCTCCAGACCTTATGTATTCAACGACTCGTTCCCGGTGTTGTTGACTTATTAGTGGGCCCATTTCTGAGTCTGGGTCCATTCCGGGACCAATCTTCAATTTATCAATTCTCTGCGAAATAGCTTTAACTAAAGTGTCTCCGATATCTCCAACAGTAACAACCACTGAAATAGCCATGCAGCGCTCGCCGGCAGATCCGTACGCTGCAGATACTGCCGCGTCAGCAGCCAGGTCGATATCTGCGTCAGGGAGCACAACCATATGGTTTTTGGCACCTCCTAAGGCTTGGACTCTTTTGCCGGCGGCAGTTCCAGATTCGTATATATGTTTCGCTACTGGTGTGGAGCCTACAAAACTTATAGCATCAACGTCCTTATGACTTAGTAGTTGGTTGACCGTCTGCGGCCCACCGTTGACCAAATTAACTACTCCATTTGGAAATCCAGCTTGACTCATAAGCTTGACGATATATTCAGGTGCCGATGGGTTCCGATCTGATGGTTTAAGTACAAAAGTATTCCCACAGGCAATGGCATTGGGAAACATCCATAATGGGACCATGACTGGAAAGTTGAAAGGGGTTACTCCTACGCAGACACCGACTGGCTGACGAATTGTGTATACATCAACCCCGGCAGAAGCTTGGTCGCTGTAAGAACCTTTTAACGTTTCAGCAAATCCACAGGCATATTCTATATTCTCAATTCCGCGAGCCACTTCACCTCTGGCATCGCTTAGAACTTTTCCATGTTCTTCTGTAATAAGTTCAGCGATCTTCTTTTCATTATCCACGACAAGGTTTCTGAAGTTGTATAACAGTTTCGTCCTTTTCGCAATTGAAGTATCTCTCCAATCAAGAAATGCAGATTTTGCCGCTTGAACTGCATGATCTGTATCCGTAGCTGAAGCTATTTGAATTTTTGCGACTCTTTCGGTAGTTGCCGGATTCAAAACTTCCTGCGTGTTGGAACTGCTGGAATTAACACTCTGTCCGTCAATATGATGCTGTATGGAACGCATTATTTTCTCTCGTTCTTCTTTCTGGTGTTTCCATGGTAAAGGGCAAAGGAGTATTTGTAACTAAAAGACACGAAGCGCGGTCAAATTAGTTACATCTTTGCGTCCAAAAGTAGTTATGGGGGGCAAGGCTTTCACCTTGCCCCCCACAATTAACTTCTTTAACCTTTAGCTTCAACAAAGGCATCTGCGTAGTTAATTTCAAAATCTCCAGTATCTTCAATCGATTCCAAAGATTCAATACCACCTGCATAACGTGCTGGGTCTCTGACGAAATCAAGAAGGTCATCGTAGTACCCGTCAGCGTCTCCAGCCATTAAATCTAGGGCTGCTTGATTAGGCGTATCGTAATAGTTCCAATCCGATAGCGCCGCTCCTTGCTCTGCGCTCAACAACCAATTGATGAAAGTGTGGGCTGTACATGGATGCGGTGCATCAAATACAACAGCCATGTTGTCAATCCAACGGGTTCCACCTTCTTCTGGGACGAAATAGAGATAATCCTCATAGTTGTCCTGCTCAAGGAATTGAACAAACATGTCACCTGAGTAGCCGTGCCCAATTACTGTTTCACCTTGTGTGATAAATTCATCTGCAGAGTCAGTGTTAAATGCAGCTAGTCGACTAGCAGTACTCTTTAACAATTCTTTAGCTTCGTTGAGTTCGTCTTCACTTGTGGAATTAAGTGAATATCCAAGGTATTTGAGTGCTGCACCCATTGTTTCTCGTGGATCGTTAAGAAGTTGAATTTGGCCATCAAAGTCTCCTGATATGGCAGGATCGAAAATCAAACTCCATGATCGTTCAAAATCCGTGCCTACTACAGCAGTGTTGACTGCTATACCTGTGGTGCCCCACTGGTAAGGTACAGAATGTGACCCGTCTGGGTCGTAATAAAGTCCGCTAAAGTCCTCCGAAATATTTGCGGCATTAGGAATAACATCAAAGTTCAGAGGTTGTATTTTCTTAGCTTCAATGAGGATAGAGACCATATAATCTGAAGGAACTATAACGTCGTAACCTGAATTACCTGCAGAAATGATAGGCTGCATTGCTTCGTTGGAGTCGTAGACGTCCATAGTTGCATTGATCCCATATTCCTCAGCAAATTCAGCGAGTTGCTCTTCATCTATATACTCTGCCCAGTTATATAGGGCTAGATCTCCGTCTACCTCATTTAATTCGCATGATGCTTTCTCTTCATCATCACTTCCGCCACATGCTGGTATGGCTATCAGCGCAAAAGCTGCAACAGCCGCAACAAAACGGAGCTTTGTATTCTTTCTCATAAATACCCCTTTCGGCCTTATGGCCATCTTTTCCGATCTTAATCTTATCCAACGCGTCTTGCACGCTCAGCAAACAACGATAGAACTACAAGAATCATAGATGCCAATAACATAATTACTGAAATTGAATTGATGACTGGCGTAACTCCTTTTCGGATGAGTCCAAAAACATACACAGGTAGAGTTGTCCACCCGGGACCTGTTACGAATTGTGTTATAACAACATCATCAAGCGAAAGGGTCATTGCTAGCAATGCACCTCCAGCAATGCCAGGAAGAATTTGTGGAAATGTCACGTATCTGAATGCTTTCCAACGNGATGCGTACAAATCTACGGCTGCTTCTTCTAGATCCGTATCCATTCCTGTCAATCGGGCGCGGACGACAACCGAAACGAAACTAATATTAAATGCAATATGACTGATTACTATTGACCAGAACCCTTTCCGCAATTGAAAACCAAAGGCCATGTCCAGCAATTCAAAGAACTCTCCAAAAAAGAGAAGAAGCATTACGGCCATAGTCACATCGGGAATAATTATGGGTAAGTAAAGCAATGCATCAAAGACTTTTTTCCCTCGAAAAGTGAACCTTTCGAGTGCCAAAGCAGACATTGTCCCCAAAATGACTGAAACAAAAGTAACGACTAAAGCGATTTTTACTGAATTTGAGAGTGCGCCTTGAGCATTTGANCTGTTAAAGAACTCCTGATACCAATCGAGAGTGAAACCTCCCCATATGCCTACATTCCGGTTATCACTGAAAGAAAATAGGACTAACAGCATAATGGGCGCATAAAAAAAGAGGTAAACAAACCAGCCATTTAGATGCAATGCAAGTTTGGCCCAGCCACGTGGTTCAACTGCTGAGCTCATAGTGTCCTACCTCCTTTACGGAAATATATGATTGTTCCTATGAGCATGATTGCCATTAGAACGAACGAAAGAGCTGCCCCAAATGGCCAATTTCGAGCCGTCAGAAATTGAGTAACAATATAGCTTCCTAATAACGTTGTTTTAGCTCCCCCGAGTATTTCTGGAGTTACNTAGGCCCCCATACTGGGAATAAAAACCAAAATCGATCCTGCTATTACTCCTGGCATGGACAGTGGAAGCAAAACGTTTCGAAATGATTGCCATGCCGAGCCGTATAAGTCCCTACTCGCTTCAATAAGTTGGCCATCGATGCGTTCAATTGCTGCATACAAAGGAAGGATCATGAAAGGCAAATAACCATACACAAGGCCCAGAACGACTGCTTTCTGACTAAAAAGAAGTTCTTGAGTTCCAAGGCCTAGAAACTCTGTTGTTTTTGTCAGCGGACCTTCGTTACCAAGAATTACCCTCCATGCGAAATTCCTAACTAAGAAATTGGTCCAAAACGGAATCATGACGAAAACCAACATGACATTTCGTATCGCTGGTCGCCTCGTAGATAAGAAGTAAGCAAAAGGGTATGCAATGAGAAGACAGATAACTGTAGTTAAGAACGCTAACCACAGCGAGCGAAACAATATAGTTCGAACAATGGGTTCAGCTATTCTTTCATAGCTTTCAAGATTCCACCCTGAGAGATCTGTTCCCCCGAAACGGTTACGAGTTGCGAAGCTATATACAAGAACTATGAATAAGGGGATAACGAAAAAAATGATTAGATAGACGTAAGACGGAAGGGCCAGTAGAAGACCCCTTCTTGATTCTTTTTTCTGAGCAGCCTTTTCAAACTGTGGAGTTACTTTATTCTCTGCTTCGTTTGGGTCCGATGTAATAGTCATTAGTCGGCTACGACTGAGACAGCGTCATGTTCCCAGCTAACTGTTATTGGAGTTCCAGGTTCATATAATTCCACCCCTATTCGGTTCTCCTCACGAACCTCAAGTGACATCCATGTAAATTGGACATTATAAACACGGGCATTCCCTAGATATGTAACAGTTTCAACCGTTCCATTAATGCTTGAAAGAGAGTCCCCGTTTTCAGTTTGGTTCGTTATGGTAGCTCTCTCCGGACGGATACTAACTGAAACTTTTGTTCCTGGAGAAAAGTTACTGTTCGCTTTGATTGGTATTCCGTTGGACAGAATAATTGTTTGGTTATCAGAGACTGTTCCTTCAAGAAGGTTCGTTCTTCCAATGAAATCAGCCACAAATTTATTTGCAGGTGTCTCATATATCTCTTCTGGACTTGCTACTTGCAAAAGGTTACCTTCATGCATCACGGCAATACGATCGGACATCGTAAGAGCTTCTTCCTGATCATGTGTTACAAATACGAAACTGATTCCAACGTCTCGTTGAAGTTTCTTTAATTCCACCTGCATTTCTTGTCGGAGCTTAAGATCAAGAGCGCCAAGTGGCTCATCTAGCAAAAGAACTTTTGGCTGATTTACTAAAGCTCGTGCAAGAGCAACTCTCTGTTGTTGCCCTCCAGACATTTGCGAAGGTTTTCGTTTTTCATAACCGTTTAATTGAACAAGTTCGATCATTTCCATTGACCGAGCTTTTGTTTCTTTCTTGTCAGCACCTTGCATTTTCAAGCCAAAACCGACATTGTCGAGGACACTTAGATGGGGGAAAAGCGCATAATTTTGAAATACAGTATTCACAGACCTTTTATTAGGCGCTAGGGTACCAACTTCTTCTCCAAAGATTGAGAGACTACCTTCAGTAGGAAATTCAAGGCCGGCAATCATTCTCAAGGTTGTGGTTTTCCCACAACCACTAGGGCCAAGCATTGAGAAAAATTCTCCATCCTCGATAACTAAGTCAACATTATCAACTGCGACAACATCACCAAATTTTTTCGTGATTGCTTTTAATTCAACTGCAGCTACCATGAAGCCCCCCTATTAATGATACCTTCCACTAGATGTAACCGAATGGTTGTGGAACCGCTCCTGCTTTTATNGCCTGCANACAAATGAAATCATGCAANAGTGTTGCTGCAGCAATCGCAGTTATTTCACTGATGTCATATGCAGGTGCAACTTCGACTACATCCATTCCTACTATCTCAAATTCTCCTAAAGATCGGATTGCTTCTAAGGCTTGAGCTGTACTTAAACCTCCCGATACAGGGGTTCCAGTACCTGGTGCAAAGGCTGGATCCAAACAATCAATATCAAATGTTAAATATGATTTTCTTTTACCTACGATTTCGCGAATTACATCTATAACTGCAGGAATTCCTTCTCTGTGTACCCAAGGAGAACCAAGTACGGTAAATCCATACGTATCTGAATTATGTGTTCTGATTCCTATTTGTACTGATGTATTTGGATCTATAATTCCTTCGCGAATAGCTCTCAAGAACATCGAGCCGTGATCAAGCCTGATTCCATCATCTTCCCAAGTATCACTGTGAGCATCAAAGTGTATGAGTGACAGCGGGCCGTATTCCTTAGCATGTGCTTTCAAGANCGGATACGTTACGAAATGGTCCCCTCCCATACTTACCATCATGGTTTTGCTTCTGATGATCTCGTCTGCGTGCTGCTCTATAATTTCAGCAGACCTTTGTGGGTAACCATAATCAATAAAACAATCCCCGTAGTCAATAACCTTTAGGTGTGTGAATGGGTCGAACCCGAAGGGGTATGCTTCTAATTCCGCTAAACCAACTGAAGCCGCACGTATTGCTCTGGGGCCAAGTCGTGTTCCTGGCCGGTTTGAGGTTGCCATATCAAAAGGAATTCCAGTTACTGCAATATCAACATCATCTAGATCGCGAGTGTAGTTTCTCCTCAGAAAAGAGAGAGCCCCACCGAAAGTCATTTCAGGATTTCTGCCAAGCAAATCCTTACGACGGAAAGCTTGGTCTCCTTCAATTCCGTTCTCCATACCTAGTCCCCCTTGTAATCTTGGTTTCGCCAAATGATTAGAGCTGCATAATTATCAATCTCTGGATTCGCAATGTAATTTGGCAAAGCACACACCAATTCAAAGCCGTTATTCGCCTGAAATGAAAGTGTTGAATCGTAAATAGTTTTTTCTCTTACGGCTCTTATATATTCATCGGCGGTCATTTCTTCTTTATAATCTGCAAAGCCAGGCATTACTCCACCGGCAATAATCCCTTTAAGGTTATGCGTTACGCATACCTGTTTACGCAGAAGGTACAGCTCACCACCTATTCCTTTCCGTCGGTAATCCGGATTAACAGCTATAGAGGTGCCGTAGTACCAGTCTCCACTGGGTATGTGGCCAGAACTTCCATTTCCCGGCATGATGTCGTGGACTGTGTGGACTGGATTATCCTCATCAAAGTCAACTTGTACACCTAAACCCATTGCAACAGCTGAGTCCCCATCAAATCCAACAAAGCCACCTTCGGGGAAGTCCCGAGATAGCACCTCTAGCTCTTCTTTGTTATAGAGATCTTCTGGATCTGATGTTGGGAATGATGAAAGCTCAATTCTTTCCATCGCTGCTGACCATTCTGGCTTTGGATGCCTATAAGACAAGCCGGACTGTTGGCCGACGTGGACAATCGTCTCGTCAATCATCATGCCACCCGATTAATTCGTAATCATTGTGTGATGGTTGACCCCAACAAGCCCAGAACTCACCAGTTACTGGTCTCATAATAGCTGCACCGCTTGACTCTATTCTGTGCGGTGGTTCAGGCTTTCTACATATTGCTTGATCATCTTGCGTTAAGCTAATCAAGCGTTCCAGTCCGATTTCACCTTCCTCCAGGAGTTCATTTCCCCTTGAGAGCCTAAGAATTGAATTCTCTAAAAGGTCTGATGGCCGTTCAGCTTCTTCTTCTTGAGCCACGTCGGACACTGCATGATTAGTATGGACGATTGGTACTGATTCCAGTTGGGTGACCGTCTGCGTTATGGGCATGGCCTCTACGTTGAAACCATTTCCTTGCTTATCAATTATGAGGTAGTTGTGAGCTCCGGCAAGGTTAGCGTTACTTAGAACATCCAGTGCATCGTTTGCTGATTCCTGCCGTAGCATCGATCGGACAACAGATGGCCACACCACTCCGGCTTTTCCTGTGTTGCTTGTGAGGTTGTTAATTCCTACTGCTAAGCCCTGGCTGTTCATTCCTATCTGTCCTAGACAGCCCGTTGTGGTGAAAATAAGTGCAGAAGGGCATTCATCAGGTTTTATCCGGAGCAAAAGTACATGATCTGTTGCGGTATCGTGCATGTCCCAGGTTTGGGCAAGAAAGCCTTCTCCATTAGCCCGTGAGTTAGGAACTAAAACTGCGGTACAGTCATCTTCATGCAACTCGGGTGGAGTCACCCCACCTGTTGCTGACCTGACCGTGTCCACGAAGTCAGTAAAGCCTCCAACAATGATTGCTTCAGCTATCGAAATATTTGCTCCTTCTGCAAGGGCGTTCATTTCAGTAAATAGTTCGGGGTCAAAATGTTGGTGCTCGGGGATCATAGACTCGGCGAGGTCAATAATGTCGGGCTCGCTGATCTGCTTACCAGACCAAGATCCTGCGGCTACAAGTTTGACTCTTTCTTTAACATAATGTTGGATCTCATCTGCAAAATGCTTCCCATGTAGGAAACCTATTGATTCGAAAGAACCCTCAGCATCCAAAACACGTAGGTTGGCTCGCTTCATGAGCTCATGATTTCGTTAATTGCTTGTTCGGCTATATCAAGCATATGATCTATGTCTTGATCTTCGATGATCAGTGGAGGGCAAAATGCTAGTGCGCCATTTATTGCCCTGCAGATCACTCCTTTTTCTGTCATTTTATCCCTAACTGCGAGTCCTTGTTCGGTTGTGGCTCCCTCTATCTGCCCAGCCCAGATAGCCCCAACTCCACGAACTTCAGATAGAAGCCCATCACTTTTAAGTGCCTCAAGGCCCTGCGAAATCCTGTTCCCTATATGCTTTGCCCGTTCAACGAGGCCTTCTTTTTCTATGAGGTCAATATTCGCAATCGCAGCAGCACAAGCAGCTGGGTGACCGCTGTATGTGTAACCGTGCATGAAAACAAAATCTGGGTCTTGCTCAAATAAATCACATACTGCTCTACTAACGAGCACACCACCCATCGGCTGGTATCCACTTGTCACACCTTTTGCGAATGTGATGAGGTCTGGTTTTACGTTGTAGGTGTCGGAAGCGAACCAGTTTCCNGTCCTTCCAAATCCAGTAATGACTTCATCGAAAACGAGCAAGGAGCCGTTGTCATCGCACAGGCGACGAAGTCCTTCAAGGAAGCCATCTGGAGGGGGAAAGACACCTCCCGCCCCTTGGACAGCTTCAGTTACTACTCCAGCTATATTCTGACCGTGTTCTTTAAAAATAGATGCTGCTGACTCTATGTTTGTTG
Source organism: bacterium (assembly GCA_002713605.1). The sequence goes on along the minus strand of PATL01000009.1, from coordinate 2,831 downwards.
GGTCTATTTCCAATACTTTCGGAAGTAAATCTCCCCACCCTTCTCGGTTCGCAGGAATACCCTGAAGAGTCGTTCCACCAACATTTACACCGTGATACCCCCGACCGCGTCGTAAGATGATTTGACGTTCGGGCTCACCTCGCAGGATTGCTACTTTTCTCATAATTTTGATCGCCGAGTCTATTGACTCAGAGCCAGAGTTACATAAGAAAACACGACCGTCAGGGAAGGGCGAAACTGAACGTATCCGTTCTGCCGCTTGGTCAGATATCTGACTTCCCATCGGAGCGAAGGTATGGTACGAACTTAANGTTTGGAGTTGGTTGGTAATTGCCTGAACTANTTCNGCTCTGTTATGCCCAACTTGGCAATACCANAGGCTCCCTAAACCATCTATATATTCATTNCCCTCGTCATCCCAGACACGCACACCTTCAGACCGGANAAGCGTNCGAAAATTATCAGAAGATGGTTTTGAAAANGGATGCAAAAGGGCTGATGTCATTTAAACCTCCNCATTNGCGATTTNTCAAGATTACTCATTAGCAATCACACACGCTAGTTCACANAGGGCTATAAGTTTCGTATNTCATGATGATAAGGTTACGTANATTTATGTCTCCTCTACAGAATGCACGNGAANCTCCTCTTTGGTTAGACTCTTNTGATCAGAGTTCTTGTGACCGGAAACCNTTAGACGGTCCTGTGTCAGTTGATGTNGCNATTNTNGGTGGNGGCTANAGCGGATTATGGACAGCNTATTACTTACTTGAAAATGACCCCTCTCTTCGTGTACTCATCATNGAAAAGGAATTTTGTGGATANGGNGCCTCTGGGCGCAATGGTGGATGGTGCGAAGGAGCGTTGGCAGGAGGCACTGAAAAATACGCAAAACGGTCAACAATGGCCGAAGCTCTTCGACTTGAACGAACAATGTTTAAAACAGTTGATGAGATACAACGTGTTCTTGACTCAGAAGACATTAACTGCGATTTTCATAAAGGCGGATTCGTTAGCTTGGCAAGAAATTTACCACAAGCACAAAGACAACGTTCTGCTGTTGAACTTGCTCGTAAGCGAGGTACCGGTGAGGAAGTTATCCGAATCCTCGACTCAGATGAAGCTCGAGCACATGTAAATGCCAGTAATGTACATTCAGGCATTTTCTTTGCTCCCTCGGCTGTCGTTGACCCCGGCAAAATGGTCAGAGGCCTAGCTGCAGCTGTTGAACGAAAAGGTGGAACGATTGTAGAAGGAACCACAGCTTTATCTATCAGCACAGGAAGAGTTGAGTGTTTAGAAGGTGTCGTATCAGCTGATGTAATAGTTCAAGCAACCGAAGGATACACACGAAATATTAAAGGAAAGAAACTTGACCTTCTTCCTGTCTATTCACGAATGATCGCAACTGAACCACTCACTGATTCCCAAATGAACGAAATCGGGCTTGATGATCGACCTACTTTTAATGATGGCCGGTACATCGTCATCTATGGGCAGCGAACCTCAGACAACCGAATTGCCTTTGGAGGGCAAGGAAAGCCCCCATACCTTTACGGGTCCAGAATTGATTCAGAAGTTGAAAGCAACCTCCACTCACATGAAGTCGTTTGGGAAAATCTTGTGAACCTTCTTCCTCAGCTAAAAGACGTAGCCATAACACACCGATGGGGAGGCACATTAGCTATTCCGAGAAATTGGCTCCCTAGCCTGCGCCTCAATATGTCATCCGGTGTTGGTTTTCTTGGTGGATATGTAGGTGAGGGTGTTGCAGCAGCAAACCTAGCGGGTCGGACGATGGCCGACTTAATACTTGAAAGGCAAACTGACCTCATTTCACTTCCTTGGGTTGGAGTACAATCAAGAAAGTGGGAGCCGGAACCCTTGCGGTGGTTAGGAGTTCGTATTAGCAGGCGTTTTATGGGTGCTGCTGATATATCTGAGACAAGAAAGCAGAAGACGGCCAAGTTAGCTATGCGAGCTGCACACGTTTTACGAGGAGACTAACTTAGCTATTACCAATGGACTTGATTGCAGCAGATATAGCTTCTATCCCTTGATCAATTTCGCTTGTTGTTGCATTTAGCATCGGCGTGATTCTGATCACATTTCCATATGCACCACCTTTACCAAGAAGAAGACCGTGGTCTTTGCAGGCTTCAAGAAATTCTGCAGCACGTTCTGGATATGGTTCTGCGTTGCCGCTACCTGAATCTGTCCCAACAATTTCGAGAGCTACCATCAACCCTCGTCCCCGAAGATCACCGATCCATGAAGTGGAACTAACTATTTCTTCAAGGCCACTTTTGAGCCGCTTTCCCATGTTGAGTGCGTTGCCTTGCATATCTTTCCCTTTGACTTCTCTGAACGTAGCCAGACCGGCTGCTGCCGAAAGAGGGTTACCTCCGAAAGTGCTAAAATTTAATGCGGTAACATTTTCCATGATTTCGGCTCGGGCTACGACCCCTGCAAGGGTTATTCCATTTCCGACACCTTTTGCGAAAGTGAGCATGTCAGGCGTGATCCCATGTGCTTGATATCCCCAAAAGTGCTCACCTGTTCTTCCCCAACCCGTTTGCACTTCGTCGCTTATCAATAGGGCTCCATAATTCGAGAGGACTTTACTCATCTCTCCGTAAAATCCATCAGGGGGAATTGCAAACCCTCCAACTCCCTGAATTGGTTCAAAGATCAAACATGCAACATTTCCTGTCGTTGCAGTATCAAGAATTTGTTGAAGATCAACAACGCAAGCTTTCGTGAAGTCTTCGTCTGGCATATCTTGGAAGGGGCTACGCAACCGGTAGGGCCCCTGAACGTAGTTGACGGAG
>PATL01000008.1 GCA_002713605.1 bacterium | reverse complement strand
CTGCCAAGCCTCCTGCTGCTCCAGCCATTGGCAAAGATGTGACATCAATATTTCTCTCTTCATGAAAGACTTGAGCAAGACGCCTGAGTCGATTTTCAAGAAACCTAATCTGTGTATCCGTTGCACCTTTTTGCGGGCCAAAGACTCCTGCGCACTCTATGAACCCAGTTCGCACATCGCAAGCAACGTTTATTTCAAGACTTGAGTAACGCTTCAATGGTCTCATAGCCTGTAAAGCTCCTAAACCTCCGTCAATAGATGCTGAACCTCCAAGCCCGATAAGAATATCTTCGGCCCCTCTTTCAAGCGCCGTCCGGATGAGTTCTCCTGTACCGAATGTTGAAGCATCAATGGGGTTGGTAAAAGATTTGTCTTGTATCAAGTGAAGCCCAGAAGCTTGTGCCATTTCGATGACAGCTGATTTACCTTCAAGCCTCCATGAGGCCTTGACTGGTTCACCGAGTGGACCAGCAACTATTGATGTTTTATTACCGCCGCCAAAGATTTCTAATGTCCCCTCCCCACCATCTGCTAAAGGTTGAATAATAACCTCATGCGAGTTATCAATTGCCTCAGCAATTGATTGAGCAACTTCAGTTGCGGATACTGTCCCTTTAAACTTGTCAGGGGCAATCAGAACTTTCATGTATTTGCTATCTCATCCGCCTTGGTCAGGGAATAGATCAGCGCCTACGTGAACAAGAACATTTGCGTCTGAAAGATCATCGATTGGAAGAATTTCCGGGAACGGTAGAACATTACTGCTATCAGCATTAATAATTAGACGAACATTCTGGGCATCTAAATCATAGCCCTGTCCGTAGTATACGAAGGTTTCAAGTAGTACCTGATCTCCTAGGTCATTCACAGCTCCAACTCCGTTATATCCTGCATTGGCTACAAGAGTATCTAAAGTAGCTCCAGCCGCTCCGGTAACTTCAGTCCCGTTTGCTACTAAAACTCGGACCTCTGCTGGAGGGTGGAGCACCGAAGTCGAGGTTGACTGACTCCCTTCATTTGCTTCTCCTCCGCTATTTTCTTCTGAGACTCCTTCTGATGTGGTGTCAGTTTCTTGCTCAATTTCTTGGCTTTCTTCATCGGTGTCTTGAGTTTCTTGCGTGTTAGCACCTAGTTCTGAGGTAGCTGAGGTAGCTGAGGTAGCTGAGGTAGCTGAGGTAGCTGAGGTATTTTTATCTAAACCTTGGTTGAGAACGATAATTCCTGCCGTGACTACGGCGATAATTAAAATAACTCCTTTACCCGCAATATTCATTAGTAATTTCTCCTGAATCTAACCTCGTTAAAACTAGCTTAAACCTGACCATTTGTCTTAGCGAATCGTATTATTCGAAATAGAAATTCCTAATTTCTTTGACCTTCTTAACTTTCTAGCTCTTTGCAATCTCTTAACGACCATTGGGTCAAAATCTACTGCCTCGGGCTTATCAATCAGAGCATCTCGAAGCTGATAGTACCTTGATGGAGAAATAGAAAACATCTTTCGAATTGCTTTTTGTTTAGTTTCATTGCTTTTCCAAGCAGATCTTTCGAAGTCTAAAATTGCATAATCACGCTCAGTTAAAGCCACGCATAGATCGTAACTTTCAGGACAATTGAGATGATGGACCTTCTAGCAAATTTCTTGAGCCGGGTGTCGGAATCGAACCGACGACATCTTCTTTACAAGAGAAGTGCTCTACCAACTGAGCTAACCCGGCATTACTTCATTTTATGAGGAAGCGTGTTGATTTTATCACCGTTTAACTTTAGTTGATCGCTGCCTAGATATTTCAAAACATCCGATCGCAGCTGCTGCTCCCACATTCAATGACTCTGTGATTCCAGATATTGGAATCTTCACTATTAAATCGCATCGTTCTCGTGTAAGGCGCCCTAACCCTTTTCCCTCACTTCCCAACACAAGCGCTAACGGATCATTTACAACTCGTAAATCGTAAATATCTTCATCCGCTGCCATATCCATTCCAACAGTCCAAACTCCTAGCTCCTTTAGCCTTGTGAGCGCTTTTGGTATTCCACTTGTTGTTGCAATCGGGATATGCTCTATCGCTCCTTGCGCTGTCTTTGAAACAGTTGGAGTTATTCGAACAGAGCGATGTCGGGGAAGCAAAATACCTGTAGCTCCTGCGCATTCTCCACTTCGGATTATTGATCCTAAATTTCTTGGATCAGTGATACTATCCANAACCANAATAAAGGGNNTTTCTGNTNCTTCNACGAGNTCTTCAATCTCNANNTCAGGTANCGGGTCACATATTGCTTGNACTCCTTGNGCAGANTCTGTGNTGGTCATTGANTTAAATTTAGATTTTGCATGCATCCTTAGNGGTATTCTNAGCTCCCTAGAAAGATTGGCNATNTCTTCGATAANTGTGCCNGGGTCTANACCCTCAGACATNTTNACTTCTNGCACTTTTCGTGTTCCNGCCAAGATAGCTTCTCGAACAGCATGGCGCCCTTCTACCGTTTGGATGCTTTCCGAATTGGGTCTTTCCCATTTCGAATTATTCCTGATATTGGAATTTCTCTGGCTGGGACTCTTTTGATTTTGTTTGCGTTTTGGTCGGTAGTTTCGTTTATTCATGTCTCTCCTGAATAAGTGAAACTGCTAGACACATGACTCCGTTTAAGGTCTCTAGCCCTTCAGGATGTTTACCTTTGACAGAAAATGGGGCATTTAGAATTTTGGAGAGTTTACGCTCAATTTCTGATTTTCTTAATGATATCTTTGGTCGCTGTGCTATTACCGAACAATCTACGTTAATTACCTCCCAGTTTTCGTCGTACAATTTTGAAACAACAATTTTAAGTAATTCAGAACTATCAACGTTTTTATAAGCAGGATCGTTATCTGGGAAAAACATACCTATGTCTCCCAAACCTGCCGCACCGAGTAGTGAATCTATGCAGGCATGAATTATTACGTCTCCATCAGAGTGTCCCTTTAGTGAAGAGTCAGAATCAAACTCTATTCCACCAAGTATCAACGGTTTGGATACATCATCATCCCATTGATGTGAGTCAAATCCTTGTCCTATTCTCATATAGTAAATTTTCCTTGACTTTTGAAATTCATATTCATTACCTCTGCAAATGCTATCCACTAATCATCTTGACCACCATAAACTTACTTAATTGAAGTGGATTAGTAGATTACTAATCTGAGTATTATTCTAATAGTATGACTACTTCTGATTTTCTTCGATCTATAGATATGTTCTCTGAGCTTAACGACGCAATGCTAGAACCAATTGTTGAGCAGTCTAAGACGCTTGATCTGCAACGAGGTGACGTTTTGTTTCAATCAGGTGATAAATCCAGTGATCTTTATATTGTGACTCATGGGAGAATTGCTATAGGAAACCGCTCATTTGATGGGAGGGAATCTTTAGTTGCGTTAATGGAACCGGGTGAGTTGTTCGGAGAAATGCCATTGTTTAGTAATGATGGTAGATCTGCGGAGGCACGAGCACTAGAGGAATCTTCTGTTGTTGTCATTCCTTATCAACCTGTGAAGGATTTATACGATAAAAACCCTTCTCTTCTCTGGCGCGTAGTTGAGATGCTAGTGAGTCGATTAAAAAGCACTGGAGATGCGCTTGCGGATACTATGTTCTTAGACGTTACTGGAAGAACAGCGAAGCGACTGTTAGAAATGGCAGGAGAATCTGACGAGTTCCAATTACCAATTACGCAAGAAGAGTTAGCTGGAATGATTGGTGCGTCTCGGGAGCGTGTCAATAAGTCAATTTCATCGTTTATAAAATTAGGATGGTTGTCACAAAGTGGTGAGAAATACATCATTCTTGATAGAAAACAACTTGAAATAAGGTCTACCTAAGAGTTATTGGCCTTTAAAAAATTCGTTTAGCCTTCGGACACTGGGGTGCTTTTGATTAGTATCTGTTTTATTGGCTTCAGGATTTAAATGTACTGTTTTCATACCTAGAGTCTGTGCAGTGTCAAGGAAGTTTGTTGCTGTGTCAAGCACGAGACAAGATTGGTAGGCTATACCCGAAGATCTGTTTAGTATTTCTAGAATTGCAGGGTCTGGTTTACGTACACCATAATCAGAACTGGTGATCCAGGGATGAATACCCTGAAGTCCGTAAATTTCACAAATCTGAGTGGACCATTCCGTGAAATCATTAGTTACGACTGAGACAGCAATTCCTCGCTTATGAAGATTTTTCAGAAAATCTTTTCCTCCGCTACGGAATTGTAGGCTTTTAACATATTCGCGGTTAAGAGAGTCAGGGATTTCAGTTAAGCCTACTTGCTTCCAAAATTCGGATGCTGTTAACTTCCCCATTGTCCCTGAGCGATGGATATCTAAAAGTTCCTCATTGTCAATATTTCCTTCTTTGTTATTTATAAACGTTTTTAGATGTTCTAAGGGTGTGGTTTCTTCCTTGAAAATAGTTCCATAAGGGTCAATTACAAGAAGTTGCAGACGTTCCGTATTTGTTGAGGGTTGTTGAAAGCCTGCGGTTTCGTTTCCTGGAATCTGCTGTGCAATAGGAGATGGTCGACGTTGCAATTGCCGTTGCTCATACCTTCTGTCCAAATACCAGTTGAGAATTGCAAGAATTATGGATAGGACCAAAAGTGCTATGACTGCTAGGACCACCCAGTCAAGGATCTGAGCGACTCTATGTTCATTGTTGCCTGTTACTTCAACGACTCTTTGTTCTCCCAAAGGAATATCAATGATCTCTTCGTTACTTTGATCTGGAAGATTTATAATTATCTGTAACGAGACAGTTTCGTTTATTGGAGTTCCCAATGATTCTTCAAGTGTCTCTATTGCTATTCCCAAGGGAGGCTCGTCTAATAAATTATTTAGGGATTCATCTGTAAATAAATTAAGGCCATCTGTAAGGTCAACAACACCGGAAACAGCAAAGTCTCTGGTTTTGTTTGTTATCTCTGAAGAAAATTTCCAATCTTTAAAAACTTCAGGAGAATTTGTCAGTTCATTTAATTCTTTTTGTAGTTCGTCGGGGTTGGTAAATGATTTTGTTGATTCAAACCATTCTCTCCCATCAGAGCCAAGCCCTGCACTTTCAAATTCCCAACCAGCTGAAGTTAGATCGCTTATTCGCAAAGCTTCTTCGACGTTTTGTAGAGCAGGCTGATTTCTAGCTTCTTCATCCAGTCCTATACCTGCAGTTATCTGACCTGACCCATCTTCGGCTAGGTCTATTTCGACTCGCAATTGAATTGTGCAAGCCGAAACCAATAGCAATACGGTTAGGAATAATATTGCCAGTGATTTCATTTTAATTTGCACACTTGCATAGTATCGCCAACAAGTGTGTACGTTCACTCATGCCGGCTATTCAGCTGTAATAAATTCTTCCACTGATGGGGGCTCGAAACCTTCTACAGCTTTGAAAACAATCTTACTGTCAGTTTCATTACCTATTTCATCATCTATATCAACAACAATTATTTGACCTGCAGTGAATTCCTTCAAGAGTAGCCTCTCCGACAAAGGATCTTCAACAAGTCTCTGTATGGCCCTTCGAAGCGGTCTTGCACCTAGTTCAGGATCGTAACCTCTATCAGCAAGATAGTGCTTTGCTTCGACGGTAACCTCTAATCCCATCCCTTGCATTTCAAGCTGTTCTGTAACTCTGGCAACCATTAAATCTACTATCTGGGTTACTTCAGCCTTGGTTAACTCGTGGAATACGATGGTTTCGTCTACTCGATTTAAAAATTCAGGCCTGAAATGATTTTTCAGTGATTCCGTCACCTTTACTTTCATCTTCTGATAGGAAACAGACTCGTCATTATTAGTGAAACCAAGGTTAGCTTTCCGCAAATCTCGCGTACCTAGATTGGATGTCATGATAAGTACCGTATTTCGGAAGTCAACAGAACGTCCTTGACTATCAGTTAACCTTCCCTCTTCAAGTATCTGAAGGAGGGCATTAAACACATCTGGGTGGGCTTTTTCGATCTCATCAAAGAGGACTACAGAAAATGGTTTTCTTCTTACTGCCTCTGTGAGTTGTCCTCCTTCTTCATAACCTACGTACCCTGGAGGTGACCCCATCAGTCGGCTAACCGTGTGTTTTTCCATGTATTCAGACATATCTAAGCTAATCAGCGATTGTTCATCGCCGAACAGGAACTCAGCAAGGGTCTTTGCTAACTCTGTTTTTCCAACTCCGGATGGTCCTAGAAATATAAACGACCCTGATGGTCGCTTGGGATCTTTCAAACCTGCTCTGGTTCGTCGGATTGCTTGGCTTACAGCTTTTATGCTGTCTTCTTGACCAATGACACGCTTGTGGAGTTCATCTTCCATTCGTAGAAGTTTCGCAGTTTCTTCTTCAGTTAGTTTGTAGACGGGTATTCCAGTCCAAACTGATAGAACCTCTGCAATCGCTTCTTCATCAACTTCATCAAAGAAATCAATTCCGGAATCTTTCATATCAGTTTCCATTGTTTCTTTTTTACTTATCAGTTCTTTTTCTTTGTCTCGAAGTCGGCCGGCTTCTTCAAAGTCTTGTGATTCAACGGCGGCTTTTTTATCGGTTGTGACAATAGCTAACTCATTCTCAATCTCTTTGAAATCTGGAGGAGTTTCCATTCTTTTTAGTCGCAACCTTGAGCCTGCTTCGTCAATTAGATCAATAGCTTTATCTGGAAGGTGGCGATCTGATATGTATCTATCAGCGAGGTTCGCAGCAGCGACAAGTGCTTGATCAGTAATTGTGACTTTATGGTGTTCTTCGTAACGGTCTCTGAGTCCTTTAAGTATTTCTATTGTGTGTGATACTGAGGGCTCATCAACAATAATTTTCTGGAATCGTCTCTCAAGTGCCGCATCTTTCTCAAGGTGTTTTCTGTACTCATCTAGTGTTGTGGCTCCTATAGTTTGAAGCTCCCCACGCGCAAGCATGGGTTTTAGAATTGAAGCGGCATCAATAGCTCCCTCGGCAGCACCTGCGCCAACAAGTGTGTGCAATTCATCAATGAATAAGATGACATCTCCGCGTGTTTTTATTTCTTTAAGGACTTTCTTGAGTCGCTCTTCAAAGTCACCTCTATAGCGGGACCCGGCTACTAGTGCACCTAGGTCTAGCGTGTAAAGCTGTTTGCCTTGAAGGGGTTCGGGAACATCATTTGTAGCGATAGACCTTGCTAAGCCTTCCACAATGGCTGTTTTCCCCACGCCCGGTTCTCCAACGAGGACTGGGTTGTTTTTAGTTCTTCTACTAAGAACTTGCATGACTCGTTCGGCTTCTCTGGATCTTCCGATAACTGGGTCAAGTTTCTTTTCCTTTGCGAGTTGGGTTAGGTTTCGACCAAATTGGTCTAAAACCATTGAAGAGCTAGAATCTCCTCCTCTTCCTCCAGTTCCCGCTGATGCCCTCTCGCCCTTTCGGCCCCCTTCAGTTTCCTGTTCTCCTGCGCCCGAGTAACCAGAGAGCAGTTGGATGACTTGCTGCCTTACGCGAGACAGGTCTGCTCCGAGTTTGGTAAGAACTTGTGCTGCAACACCTTCTCCTTCGCGGATTAAACCTAACAAGATGTGTTCGGTACCAATGTAGTTATGGCCAAGCTGAAGAGCTTCTCTTAAGCTTAGTTCCAACACCTTTTTTGCACGAGGGGTGAAAGGGATGTGCCCACTTGGAGATGATCCGCCTTGGCCGATAATTTCTTCAACTTGCTCCCGGACAGCTTCGAGTGATATTCCTAGAGACTCAAGAGCTTTCGCTGCTACTCCTTCTCCTTCGTGAATTAGTCCCAGAAGGATATGTTCCGTTCCGATGTAGTTGTGATTGAGTAGACGTGCCTCTTCCTGAGCTAGAACGACTACTCTTCGTGCCCTATCTGTAAATCTTTCAAACAAAGTGATGACCTTTCACTAATATTTTTTTAGTGTACTCCGCGCCCGCTTTTCTGTCAGACCGTATTGTCGAACTTAGACGGCTTATTAGGTACAACGCAATAATGATTGTTTTTCTTCCAATTTTTTAAGAAAAGTAGAATTTTCTAATATTATGTGAGTTCCGTCTTTTAGGAATATGTTAAATGTGCCATAAGGCATTTTAGGTGTCTATGAGTCATGTCACGCTTAGACTTTAACTTATGGCACTCGTCAAGTCACTCTCTGTTCTTCCAACCTTGGAAGATGACTTATCACGTTTAGAAGAACTACTTATTGACTCAGTTATCGCTGAAAACGATTATCTAACCGAAATTGCTAGCCATCTAATAACTGCTGGCGGTAAGCGCGTCCGGCCTGGTTTTGCGATTGCTGCAAGCGGTGTAGAAACTGCAGTCGCAGAAAAGGTGTCTGAAGCAGTTCTTTTAGGTGGCGTTGCCGTTGAACTCGTCCATCTTGGCTCTCTTTACCACGACGATGTAATGGATGAAGCTGAATTACGAAGAACTGTTCCATCTGTGAATGCCCTATGGGGAAACTTAACTGCAATTTTAGCTGGGGACTTTCTTCTAGCACGAGCATCCGAAATAGCTGCTTCTCTGGGTACTGAAGTTGCGGGGCTTTTAGCAAAGACAATTGGGGAACTTTGTGAAGGCCAGATTTTAGAACTCCAATCAACATTCAAGATTGATCGATCGCAAGATTCTTATGAGAGGTCCATATCAGGGAAGACAGCTTCGCTCTTAGCCACGGCCTGTAAAATTGGTGGTTTAACTTCCGAGCTATCACGTGAAAATATTGATGCCACCAATGCTTTTGGTCATTCATACGGAATGGCTTTTCAGATAATTGACGACATTCTTGACTTGACTGCTACCGATGAGGAACTTGGCAAACCTGCAGGAAATGACCTCATTGAAGGGGTCTACACACTTCCAGTTATAGCTGCATTCTCCACGAAGTATGGAGATGAATTAAAGAGCTTACTTGGTAACAAGATTTCGCTTGACGAAAGAGATAGGGCTCGTGAATTAATCAGAAAAAGTGGTGGCGTGTCTGATGCGCTTTCAAGAGCAAGGTATTGGACAAATCAAGCTGTATCTTCTCTAGATTGTCTTCCTGAATCGGAAGCTACTACAGCCTTAAAAACAGCTACTGAGCACCTTATAAACAGAGCTTCGTCTACTAGTTTTGACCGGTTAAATCAATAGCATCTTCAGCAGAGGGATTGCTCTACTGTTCTGGTCGAAGTGTTGGGAACAGAACGACATCCCTGATTGTCTGTACATCTGCCAACATCATCACCAAACGATCAATTCCAATTCCAATCCCCCCTGTTGGCGGTAAACCAAATTCAAGGGCACGTACGTAATCCACATCGACGCCCATAGCTTCTTCATCTCCAGATTGACCCTTTTCTAATTGGTCTTTAAATCGTTCCATTTGTTCTTCTGAGTCAACCAACTCAGAGAACCCATTAAGAATTTCTCGTCCCGCAATAATCCCTTCGAATCGTTCAGTGAGGCCTTCTTTATCTCGGTGGTCTCGGGACAAAGGTGAAACTTCTTTTGGATACTCTGTTACAAAACATGGATTCCAAATATTGGGCTCAACTGTTTTCTCATAAAGTTCAAGGATCATTTTCCCAGGCCCATATGAGGATTGGACTTCAATATCGTATTGTTCGCACAAATTCCGTAACTCATCTAGGGGCGTTTCCAATGAAATAGCATGACCAGTCTGTTCTAAGATTAACTCAATCATTGATGCCCTTCTCCATGGTGCAGAGAGATCAATATCTTTCCCATCAAAAGAAACTTTAGAAGATCCAGTGAGTTCCACAGCTAAGTACTCAATGAGATTTTCAGCAAGCTCCATAATGTCATTCCAGTCGGCATAAGCTTCATAAAGTTCCAACATCGTGAATTCGGGATTATGTCTACTGGAAATTCCTTCATTCCGAAATACTCTTGCTATCTCAAATACTTTCTCGAAACCACCAACTACTAATCTCTTCAAATAAAGTTCCGGGGCTATGCGCAGATATAGATCTGTATCCAGTGCGTTATGATGCGTTACGAATGGTTTGGCAAGTGCCCCGCCTGGAATGGGGTGAAACACAGGAGTTTCAACCTCCATAAATTCCTTTTCTTCTAACCATTTTCTAGTCTTTGAGATCAGTTTGCTTCGAAGAATAAAAGCTCTTTTAGCTCCTTCTGTTACCCACATATCTACATAGCGTTGCCGATATCGTGTGTCAGGGTCACTTATGCCATGCCATTTATCTGGAAATGATCTTTTAGTTTCTGCGAGGATTTCCCATTGATCAACTTTTACTGATAGTTCGCCGCGTTTAGTTTTCATGACCTCACCCTTGACGCCAATCCAATCACCGATGTTTAGAGCTGAAAATGCTTCAAAGTCAGGAGTTGACTTTGAAGGAGCAAAGAGTTGAATCCTTCCTGAACTGTCTTGTAGATTTCCGAAAACAACCTTTCCTTGATCACGTCTTTGCATAATTCTTCCAGCGATTGAAACATGAACTCCTGACCCCGTTCCATCAGGAATAGATGAATATTTGGAAGTTAATTCCTCAACTGTTTCTGTTCTCTCATATTTATATGGTGTATTCATGTTTCCTAAGTCTCGCAGGGACTTGATGGTATTTCAGGGATTTAAACGAGTAAGTTAAAGATCAAGTCCCTCTAGCGCATTCATATTATCTATGAGTCGTGCAGAACCTATTCTTACTGCAACTAATACTCTTGTTTGTTCATCTATCTGATCCGTTTTTGTAAGATTTTCTCCGTTGACTAGCTCCACATAATCAATGTCAATCGCAGATGACCTGTTTAGCTGTTCAGATATTATTCCCTTAATAACTGTTGACTGTTTCTCTCCAGCTTTAATCTGTTCATGCGCTTTCAACAAAGATTCCGGAATATTAGATGCTTCTTTTCGTTGTTTTTCAGTTAAGTAAATATTTCTACTTGACATAGCAAGCCCATCTTCTTCCCTAACAATTGGACATCCTTTTATCTCAACTCGATACGACAAGTCTTGCGCCATCCGCTTTATTACTTGGATTTGCTGCCAATCCTTTTCCCCGAAATAGGCTGAGCAGCCTCCGACAATATTAAATAGCTTTGCGACAATGGTAGCAACCCCTGAGAAATGAGTTGGGCGCGAAGCACCCTCAAGCACAGAAGAGATATCACGAACTGAAACTGTGGTCATGACGTCGTCACAAAACATTTCTTCATAGCTTGGGGTAAATAAAAAATCAGTTCCTGCATCCCTAGCAAGAAAAGTATCCTTTTCTATATCTTTCGGATAAGTATCTAGATCTTCTGTTTCTGAAAATTGGAGTGGATTAACAAAAATTGTTGTTACAACAACATCATTTTCAGATTTAGCTTTCCGAATAAGTGAGAGATGCCCATCGTGCAGATATCCCATTGTAGGAACCAAACCTATTGACCTTTGACTACTTCGGAGATCGTCTAGATGTATCTGTAAGTCTTTGGGTGTGATTATTGTTTCCATATCTATTCGCTCTTTTTAATAATAGATTGGTTTGCGAGCTCTTTCGCTCCTTCTAATAGGCATTCATATAAGTATCTCTCCGCTTGGGGGAGGGATTCTAGGTGGGTTTTGACGGTATCTTCATCTCCTCTTGCTGCAGGACCAGTTAAGGCCTCCTCTGGTTGTAGTTCAGATAAGCCTTCTAATGTGGTCGCAGAAAGTCGAAGAAATGGGTCAAAAGGTATATTGAGCTCATTGGATAGCCTCTTAACCTGAGCCATTAATACAACGAGATGATTTGACGCAATACACGCCGTTGCATGGTACAAAGGTCTGAGTTCATCCGTTATACGAAATCTTTGCCCGCCTAATGCATCAACTAAGAGTTCAATATGGGGGTCTCCATCAATTGCGAACCAGGAGTTTTCAAGGAGTCTCTTTTCCCCTATTTCCGGTGTTGGCATTGACACCAGTGGATGCAAGGAAGCTCTCTTTTGATGCGGCAGCAGAGAGCTAAGTCCTGTAACTCCTGATACATGGGCAACAGTAGCTTTGGTTTGGTTCAGGTTTTGAGCGACAGATCTAATTTCGTGATCAGGTGTCGTAATAAGGATAAAGTCAAGGTCTGATTCAATTTTGCTGATGTCATCTTCTTTCCCCAGTGGCGTCCTTACATCCCAACCAATTGAACGTAATGCTAAAGAGAAACTTAGGCCTACCCTACCCGGCCCTATTATTCCTACCGTAGGAGGTTTCACCAGTCACTCAATCGATGAACTTCGCCTTCATTAGGATCATTCCAATCATCTAGAAACTGAGGCTCTAATTCACCCAACGGGATCATTACGAAAGCTCTTTCCTTCATTCTCGGATGTGGCACTATAAGGTCTGGTTCGTGTACTTTTTCACCTTCTACCCAAAGAACATCAACATCAAGCGTTCTTGGTCCCCACCGAATTTCTCGTTTGCGATTAGCTCTTTTCTCAAGCATTTGAGCATGTTCTAAGAGTTCTCTGGCTCCAAGATCAGTCTCAAGTTCGATAACTATGTTTAAATAGGAATCCTGATCCGGTCCACCTACTGGTTCAGTTTCGTAAATGCCTGATACTGCTTTCAGGTCTTGAAAAGAATCCACAGCTTCCCTTAGGAAAGTTTCTTTTTCGCCAAGATTTGAACCCAGTCCAAGAAATGCTCGTCCCACTGCGAAACTATTCTACGATGTGATCTTCAGCTTGTATAGCTTCTAGTTCGGCTAATCTTTCCTCATCTAACGCAATCATCTCTTCTGGAGTCGGTAAATGCGTTGAGGTAGATGCTATTTCCCTACCTATTGGGCCAATAACTCGCTTTAGCGTCTTCTCCATTTTGGTTATTGCTTCTGGAACAGATTCAATAAACCCATTCCATACGAGATAACCTGCAAGGGTTCCGCCGACAGTATCTCCAACTTCTTCATGATGCAGAAGTAACCTTTCATTATTCTTGATCAATTTATTAAGGTCGGAGTAAAGGACACTTAAAACTGTATTTAGGTGACCCCCTAGGGCTACGGGACGATGGACACATTCAATGTCAAATTCTTCATAGTTATGGAGGTTATGATTTGCGGGAATTATTGAAATAACTCTTTTGAAGTCATTTCGTCGTATCCAAATAAGCTCTTCGATACGTCTTACTTTTCTGTGTTGCGAACCATATCCTCCGGGTCGTTCACAAACTGCTAGCCGGTCTGTAATGATCCAAATGAGGTTCCGTGGCTGGATTCCTTCTGCCCATTTTCCTCTCATATTTAACTGGCGCAAATTTATCTCCTGTTAGGTATGCCCTCAAAGAATCTTAGTACCTGTGAGAGCTGTTCCACCCCTGATATGGCTATCTTATGCAACATTTCTGGACTGGTAACAGTTTTTAGTCAAGAGATGGGTCATAACTCCAAAGATCTGGGAGGTTTCTATACTTTTCTGCTACATCAAGTCCATAACCGATTACGAAATCAGGAGGAATTTCGAAACCAACATATTTCAGCCCTAATTCACCGGCTTGCCGTCCAGACCGAACAAGAAGTGCACAAACTTCTAGTGACGTTGGACCCCTAGATTCAAGATTTTTTCTTAAATAGTTGAGTGTAAGTCCACTATCAATAATGTCTTCGACAACGATAACATCTCGTCCACTTAGGTCTATGTCAAGGTCTTTGACTATTCGTACAACCCCACTAGTTTTAGTGGCGTTTCCATAAGAAGATACTGCCATGAAATCAAATTCAATAGGTAGTGAGATTGCTCGGGCGAGATCTGCCATATAGATGAAGGCTCCTTTTAAAACTCCAATTAATAAGGGTGCTTTATTCTCATAGTCCTTTGTGATTTGTTGTCCGAGTTCTCCTATTCGGTTTTGTATTTGTTTTTCGCTGAGCAGGATTTGTCCTGGGGGTTTTAGTTGATCATTCATAACGTGGGCACACTAACCCAGATATTGAATTGAGTTGTGCATCTCTTAGATTTCTTTTGGAGGAACAATCCTTAGAACTCGATTGGTTCTTTCTACTCTCCATCCGCTTCCAATATCAGTAGAGCGCATTTCAAGAGAAGCAACTGCAAGAACTCGGTCAATAGTTGCAATGTCCGGTGGATGATCATCATTCCGATTCTCCCATATCCAGTTCCGTATTGATTCTCTTGCGACTGCCGAATGAGCTGCTAATAGCTCGTCACATTTAGTTGGGTTTACCTTTTCTGATTCATCCTTGAGGAAATCTGCCCCTGATCGCAATATTTCTGCTTGTCTTTCAAGAATTGGAACAAGATCTCTGTCTGAAATTGAGTTCAAAAGCGGGAGGATTTGATGTCTGATTTGATTACGCCGAAAGAGTAAATCATCGTTTGATGGATCTTTGAAGTAATTAATGTTGAATTCTTCACAAACTGCTTCAGTTTCCACTCTTCTTAGTTTCAAAATAGGTCGTTGAAGGGAGGGGCGGATACCTGAAAGACCATGCCAGGCACTTCCGCGAATTAAGGCTAATAAAATGGTTTCCGCTTGATCATCTGCTGTGTGTCCTGTGAGGACATTTTTTGGAAGGACCGAATACCGTGCTTTTCTTGCTCTAGCTTCAAGGTTTGGGCCTGGTTGTACTTCTATCGTCACAGATTCAAAGTTAGCTCCTAGTGATTGTGCAGTTTGGAATACAAAATTTGCCTCATCGCTAGTATTCTCTCGTATTCCATGATCAACATGGATTGCTTTTACTTCAGTACTTACTTGTGTAGCTAGTATCAAAAGCGCCATAGAGTCAGCTCCTCCGGAGACTGCGCACTCCAGTGGACCTTCAGGGAAAGTACAACGATTTAATAGGTCACTAATCACAATGGTCATCTTTAAGTATTTTTTTAAGGAACGCCAATAATTTATTGATTATTGATTCGTTTGATCCATGCTTGTGGAGATTTGATCTCGTCAAGGTTAGGTAGATTCTCTGGCGTTTCCCATGCTCTATCAAGTAGTTGAGTTCCTCCTGAACCTTCAACTTCTTCAATAAAATTTTCCCCTGCTTGATATTGGTTAAGTTTTGCTTCGAAACCAGCGACCTTTTGGAATATCCTAGTTAAGCCCTTCGCTGAGTTTCGTCTAGCTCGGAAGGTTTTTGCGAAAACATCAGCATTAGTGATATGACCAGCGCCTGCACGATCCATAGTTACGTCTCCATGGCCTTCTAGCAAACTCATCATTCCAGAGATTTGGTTTAGCGTTTCGCGCTGTTCGGGACTAGTAAATAAAGCCGGTAACCCTCCGTCCTCAAAAATATCTTCACCATTTTTTTTTGCTTCAACTATTCTTTTTGTAGCGTCACGCAACATCTCTGGATCAGGATCCACTGTCTCTAATGTTTTGTTAACTAACCCAAGAAAATGATCTCTCAACCATGGGACTCCAGTGAATTGAGCTCTATGGGTACACTCGTGGAGAGCTAACCAAAGGCGAAATTCTTCTGGAGGGAAACCATATTTTTTTTCAATAGCTAGAACGTTAGGCCCGACGTAGTAGACAATGTCTTGGTCTTCAGGGTTCTCGTCTTCAATAATTAGTAGGTCATATTGGCCGAGTACTCTGCCGGACATCCACCCAAGTAACAACCCCATTTCTGCACCACTAGCTTTTGATCCGAACTCTTTTAGTAATGAAGTATCAGGAGTTGTTAATTTTTTTGATAGTGGTTTGAGTAAACGTTGAAATGAATCAATATTTGCATCAATCCACATTGGCCTGTCCGCTACTCTGCCACGGGCTTTTCCCATTTGAGATACTAAACCAGTTGTCTCTGCTACAAGTTCCTCTGCCTGGGCAGTAAACCGTTCAAAATCTGGCGATAACGTTGCGTAGTGATAGGAGGACACTACATTACTTCGGTCTCCTATTTTTGTTGCAACCTGCCGTGCTAATTCCCAATCGACCGATGTATCGGTCACGTTATAGTTCCGGGTTAGGTTTCTTGTACTTTGGTGGGTACTTGGGTCGAACTACCTTAAAGAAATATCCACCAATAACTGCAAGGACTGTCATTACAGTAGCGGGAGTCAGAACTACTGCTAACCACCAATGCCATTCCGCAGCTAAAATTTGCATATAAAGATCGTACTCGTAAATCAGTGTTGACTGACACCTTAAACACAGAGAAGGCAAAAATATTAGAGTTAATTAAAGATCTCCGATGCCGATTTCCCCAAGATCAATTCTTTGGAGAGTTTCGCTTATCTTTAATTGCAAAGCTGGAGGAGCTTTGACGGTATCTTTCTGTGCCATTGCTAACTTAAACC
>PATL01000007.1 GCA_002713605.1 bacterium | reverse complement strand
GGGTTGATGGTCCTTATGGTGCTATTAAGGAACGTGAATGAAATGTGGTGCTAAACGGATTTCCGCCAGTGGTATTCTAAAGCATCTGATAAGCGGTTCACTGCGGCATCAATAGCTAGAATATCATATCCATGTGAGTCATTCACTGTGAATAAGACCCACCTTATTTGATCTGCGGAAAGCAGTTTAGGTGTTTCACTGTCAGGGTCGTACTGATCTGCTTTGATCTTTTGTATTTCCTCGTAGGTTGATTCCTCAAATAACTGAAGTGTGTCAGCAATCAAATGTAAGAACTTATCAACCTCCGCTTTTTCATATCCAATTTCTTCAACTAATGGAGGTGAGAGTTCCCTTAATCTCTTACTGGTAATAGTTGGAGCTGGAGTAAGTAATTGATCCGTTGCGTAATTCGACTCAATCCCAACGTTAGAGAGCGTATTTGGTTTAACCGCCTTTTGATTGAGCAACGAGTCTAAATAGTCGTCAACCTCTTTAGGGTCGTAGCCTTTTTTATTAGTCAGAGAAAACTTTACGCGTTGAAGTTTTGTGATAATTGTTTTGCTCTTGCCGCCTGCTTGCCATTTGTTTAATTTGCCAAGAAAGAGATCTACTTCCTTGATCTTGTACCCATTCATCTGAACAATTTTAAATTTCATCATTATTTGCTAGCTGATTTCTGGGTGTGATGAGCTTTCAGCGGTGCATTATCTGCTATCACGATTTCGCCTTTTGAAGTGATGGCCCTTTATTATTTCCTGGCAAAATTCGATAGGCATCGTATACTCCATCAACTTGACGTATGAGGCTTATCAACCAGTCCAAGTGACGACCATCNCCTAATTCGAACTCAAAGTTCATAACGCTGATTCTGTCAGTTCCGGTTCGNGTAGANCTTGAGATGATGTTNACCCTTGCATCGGAGAGGACTGTTGAAACNTCTCCGAGTAGCCTNGTTCGATCAAATGCNTTTACTTCTATNGANGCNGNNAANGTGCCTCCTCGNTTATCATCCCATTCCACATCTATCAACCGATTCGCATGCCCAGAAGCCAAAGCCACGCCATTGGCGCAATCACTTCGATGGATGGAGACTCCTCTTCCTCGGGTAACGAAACCCATTATTTCGTCTGGCGGAACAGGGGTACAACATTTAGCGAGCCTGATCATTACATCGTCGACACCCTCAACAACAACTCCAACTTCGTTATTTCGCTTTCTCTTTCCCTTCCCCACTTTTCTATCTCGGTGGCTTGGTAATGGGGCTGGAATTCCTTGTGAATACCCTGATTTTTTGAGGATTTCTAAAAACCTCCCAGCTACGCTTTTCGGATTTAGATTCTGTTCACCGATAGCTGCATAAAGCGCTTCCGAATCCGAATAATTCAGTGTTTCACAGACTTCTTGTACGGTCTCGCTCTTCAGGAGTTTGAATGTAGGCAGGCCTTCCTTGCGGAGAGATTCAGCAAGTGCTTCTCTTCCGGCATCGATAGCATCCTCTCGCCTTTCGCGTGTGAACCACTGTCGAATTTTTGACCCTGCCCTGTGCGTCTTCGCAAATCTTAACCAATCTTGAGATGGTCCAGCTTCTTGGGCATTACTAGTTAGGATTTCCACAGTATCGCCTGATTGAAGAACCGTATCAAGGGGGACAAGACGTTTATTCACTCGAGCGCCTCTACAGGCATGACCTACCTCTGTGTGTATTGTGTATGCAAAGTCAACAGGAGTTGATTTGGACTCAAGGGTCACGACTTCACCTTTGGGNGTAAAAACAAAAACNTCNTCCTGATCTAAATCCATCTTTAGGTTTGACATGAACTCAAGTGGGTCCTCAGTTTCTTCTTGCCAATCAATAATGCGCGAAAACCACATATATTCTTTTTCATCTACTTGCTCTTTATAACTGAAGTGCGCGGCTGCACCATGTTCAGCTCTGTGATGCATATCACGTGTTCTTATTTGAACTTCAAGTGGTTTTCCTTGAGGGCCGACCACAGTGGTGTGAAGAGATTGGTAGAGATTAAATTTGGGCATTGCTATGTAATCCTTAAACCTTCCTTGAACTGGGTGCCAAGTGGCATGGATTGAACCAAGTGCCCCATAACAATCTTTCACCGATTCAACTATTACCCTAATGCCCATGAGGTCATAGATTTCATCAAACTCCCTACCTTTTATTACCATTTTCTCGTAAATACTCCAGAAATGTTTGGGTCTGCCATGCACCTCTGCTCCCACCATCAATTCATCAAGTCTGGACTTAACATCGGCCAAAATCTGAGCAAGGTAGAGATCTCTCTCAGGTGCCCGATCAGCTATCATTTGGTCAATTTGCGCGTACCATTTAGGGTGCAATGCAGCGAAAGAGAGATCCTCCAGCTCATTTTTTAAACCCTGCATACCCAGTCGATGAGCGAGAGGAGCATAAATATCTAGAGTCTCAGTTGCTATTCGCTGTTGTTTCCACTTAGGCAATGACGCGATTGTGCGCATGTTATGAAGACGATCTGCGAGCTTGATTAGAAGCACTCTAATATCTTTTGCAACTGCCACTAACATTTTCCTCATTGAGGCAGCTTGTTGAGCTTCTTTAGTTTCAAATTTTATTCGCTCTAGTTTGGTAACACCATCAACGATAGAAGCCACTTCATCACCGAACACTTCTTCGATCCGCTCAAAAGCCTCTTCGGTATCCTCAAGAGTGTCGTGAAGTAAAGCAGCTATAATCGTTGGTTCATCAAGCCCTAGAGATGCAACTATTTCCGCTACTGCAACTGGGTGGGTAATATAAGCGTCTCCAGATTTACGGATTTGACCGTGATGCGCCTCTTGGGCTTCTTGGTAAGCTCTTTGAATTTGATCTGTTTTTGCGGTGGTATGGTGCCTTAAGAACATTTCCAACACCTGATTAAGTTCAGCTGCAGGATCCTCTTCAATACGATTCCACAAGCTAACTTTTGCTGTAATCAAACTCATGTTTATAAGCCTATCCTAGGCAAGCATTAGTCGTAAGTCAGAAGAGTATGTTGCTGATAATTTGCTATCTCTTTTCTTCCGTTCAGGAACTCAAGCGACGCTAGAAATACAAATCCAACAACTCTTCCGCCTATACGCTCAACTAGTTTTGCAGCAGATTTCGCAGTTCCACCAGTCGCGAGAATATCATCAACGATTAGTAAATCTGATCCCTTGGATACAGCGTCACGTTGCATCTCGAGCGAAGATTCGCCGTATTCCAAAATATAGCTCTGGCCTATAATTTCGCCCGGAAGTTTCCCCGGCTTTCGAATAGGAATGAAGCCTAAATTTAGCAAATTTGCTAGGGCAGACCCAAAGATGAATCCTCGAGCTTCAATACCAGCAACATAGTCTATCTGTTTGTCTTTAACTGCATCTGCCATCAGCGATACCGCTGTTGCGAAAGCAACGGCATCTTTTAATAAAGGCGATACGTCTTTGAAGTTGATTCCTTCATGGGGGAAGTCCGGAACATTTTGAATGAACTTCTTCAAATCTATTTTGGATCGCGACATCTTAGTTATTTGCGTTTTTTCCTTGGCCTTGGGGGAATCGCTGGATTTGATGGTGCTTTTACTGCGACCTGCGAACTTTTTGACCTTTTCTTTACTGCCTCACTTAGCCGATACGATCTGTTGCTATCTGCATCTGCGTCACCAAATCTGTTGCGCAGGAGAGTTGCTGTAGGTGCTGCTATGAAAAGAGAGGAGAAGGTTCCGATTATCAGACCAATAAGGAGTGCCAAGGCGAATTCCCTTAAAGTAACTGCCCCCATGATGCCAGACCCAACGACCAAAACCGAAACAACTGGGAGAATAGATGTGATACTAGTATTTACAGACCGCATGAAAACCTGATTCAACGCCTTTTCCACTACCGAGGTATAAGTTAGTTTCGAGTTGGCGAGCATGTGCTCATTGTCTCTGACCTTATCAAACACCACTAAAGTATCGTAAAGCGAGTAACCCATAATCGTTAGGAACGCTATAACAGTGGGCGGAGTTACTTCAAACTGGAAAAGTGCGTATAAGCCAACAGTGATCAAAATATCATGTGCAACTGCGAGTAAAGCCCCTACTGCCATTTCCCACCGGAGCCGAATCGTTATATACAGAGCAATAACAATGAAAAAGACAATCAGCGCTTTAATAGCTTTATCTGTTATTTCTTCACCCCAAGATGGGCCAGCCGTCGAGACGCTGATAGCGGATTTGTCCTGACCGGTTAACTCTGCAAGAGCAGCCGTCACCTGTGCAACTATAGGGTCACCACTTTCACCCTGTTCAAGCAACGTTTGCGCTACTTTAGAGAGCTCGGTTCGAACACGAAGAACACCTCCGCCTGTTTGGATTCGTGCATCTGCGATGCCTAGTGGGCGCAATGCATCTCGCACCTCTTCCGCTTCAATTCCAGTGGCTGAGACTTCCCATGCTCCCCCCCCTTCAAATTCTAGACCTAAATTCAATCCTCTGAATCCAAGACCGCTTACTGAAATTATCAGTACCAAAAGAGAACAGAAACCTACAGGTTTCCAGAGTTTCGCGAAGGGCACCGACGTTTCATTCCTATACATCCTCCCAAGTAAACTCACAACTCTCCTAAGCAACCTCACGACTCCTCCCCATCAGAAACTGGTAAGCCACTTAACCACGATCGATCTTGTATTGCTTTCTGCATTCCCATTAATTTCACAACAGGTCTGAGGAAGAAATAGGTGGCCACCAAGTCAAGTATTGATGCCAGGCCAAGCATTAAAGCAAACCCTCTAACCGAACCAACTGTAAGGAAGTAAAGAATGGCGGCGCCAATGAGAGAAGCGAGATTAGCCCAAAAGATTGTTTTAAAGGCTATTGGGAATGACTGATCCACTGCAGAACGCAGGGTCCTTCCATTCCTTATATCCTCTTTTAAATGCTCAAAGTAAACCACGTTTGAATCCAGAGACGTACCTATGGAGACTATCAATCCAACCACCCCAGCCAGCGTTAATGCCAAGCTTCGTGTTTCAGATAGCCATGAGAGGATTACCCACAACATGGTTCCAGACACCGCTAAAGAAAGCATCGCTGCCAAACCTAATAGCTTGTAGTAGGCGATCATGTACAAGGCGACTAGCGCAAGACCAACCAGTCCGGCGGTAATACCCGCATCTAAAGAATCTTGGCCGAGTGTTGCAGAAACTAAACGAACTCTACTGCCACTTGTTGGATCAGTTGGGTCTCCGAATTCCAACGGCAGTGAACCATATTTGAGCACTAACGCAGTATCTTCTGCTCGATTCTGATCGAAATTACCACTTATGACAATTTGGTCTCTTTCAAAGAAAGGGGTATTCACATTAGGTGCTGATTCAATAACCCCATCAAGAACAATCGCTAATTGTCCCGTTTGACACTTTGACGTTCGGTTATAGCACGCATTAGCTGCTGCGTTGAATAAGTCAATGCCGTCTGCTCCGGAACGAAAGATAGGAAGAACTTGCCATTCAAACCCCCCTGCAAAGCTGGCATCCGCTGTTTCAAGCGAAGCCCCAGTGAGCATAGTTCTTCCTAAAAGTAATCGTTGGTAAGGGTTTCCTTCGGAGTCAAGCAGAGGAAAAATAACCGGATTCTCTGCTTCGTCATCATCCGCTACGGTGTTTTCCATGCCTAGAGCATCCTCAAGAGCAAACCCTAGATTTTCACATCCAATACCATCAGGAGTTGAACCCATTGCCTGAGATTCGCTACCTTCTGGACCCTCCTCTGGGAGTTCGTCTTGGTCGGTTGGAAGAATTCCGACTGGTCCATCGTTTACCTCATCAGAAGTCTGGTTATTTACCTGGTCTAATTTTATTGGTACAGCAGGAAGGATCGCACAAACAGGTCTAAAGCGTAACTCAGCTGTTTGGCCAACAACTTCTAAAGCTCTGCTTTGATCCTCTACCCCAGGGAGTTGAACCACGATTCTATTTCCTTGACGTGTTATATCCGGTTCTGCAACGCCTAGACCATCGACACGATTACGGATTATCTCAACAGATTTATCAAGAGCTTCATCGAGTGCATCCCCGCTAAGTTCTGTATCTTCAACAGGTTCAAGGACAACCTCTGCCCCACCTTTAAGGTCCAATCCCAGCAGAACACTATTGCCCGCACCTTGTGACCATCCAAATAATCCGCCAACGATAACAAGAATTGAAACTAAAGGGAGGAGAACTTGTTTCTTCATCTCTTGTTATAACCCCCTAATGAAACTGAAGTAGTAAATTCTATAGGCAGTGAACCATATTTGAGCACTAACGCAGTATCTTCTGCTCGATTCTGATCGAAATTACCACTGAGGAGAACTTGTTTCTTCATCTCTTGTTCTAACCCCTAATAGAAATAAATTAATTTAGCTCCGAATCGTCATCGTATGAGATCATCCTAGCAACAGTACTTTTTGCAACCTTAATTTCTACACCGTCAGCGACCATAATA
The DNA here is from genome assembly GCA_002713605.1 of bacterium. Next base: position 6,158 of record PATL01000007.1, on the reverse strand, counting down.
AAAAGAGTCCCCCCGTCAAGGTCACTTACCGTCCCGTAGATTCCTGACTCCAGTATTACATCATCACCAACATCAAGAGTTGAGATCATTGCTTGTTGTTGCTTTCGCTGTTTTTGCTGTGGTCTCAGGATCATAAAGTACATAAGCAAAAGCAATATAGGTAGGATTAAAACACCATCCATAGTTTGATATCTCCTAATCTTGTGGTCAATTCCAAATGCTACCGGATCATTGTAAGGTTCCGATGTGTTTGCGAATAATTTGGTTAATCAGAAAAAGTAAACAAAAAAGAAATAAGCCTCTATATTTATTTAGCCGTTGCACACTGATTGAGGAAAATCGGCTTTCTTATTAGCCCCAAATTTGGAGTGTTTCTTTTTGAAAATCATCAAATGTCCCTTGAATGATAGATATCCTCGCACGTTTCATAAAGTCGATTATCCATGCAAGGTTATGAAGAGTAAGAAGCCTAGCAGCTACTGGTTCACCCACAGATAGAAGATGTCGTATGTAGCCCCGTGACCACCGACTTGCAGGACTTGAATCGAAGTCCGGATCAATGGCATCATCACTTTTTGCATATCTGGCTGCTCCCAAGTTAACGCGCCCTTTCATCGTTAACGCTGTGCCATGCCTTGCTAATCTTGTTGGCCAAACACAATCGAACATATCAACACCGCATGCAATTGCTTGAACCAGTCCTGCTGGATCCCCTAAGCCCATAAAATACCGTGGTTGTTGCTCAGGAAGTCCCTCAGCACTTATCCGCATAGGCTCAATCATTTCCTGCCTTGTTTCCCCGACGGATAAACCACCTATTGCGTACCCATCGAAACCAATATCAACAATTTGTTCAGCTGAAATTCGTCGCAGTTCTCGGTCTAGTCCGCCTTGGACAATACCAAATTGAGCGCGTTCATTTTCGAAACTCTTTTCTTTCGATAAGAAGTGATTGCGTCCTCTTATCGCCCATTTATGAGTTCTCTCAACAGCGAGTTCAAGAACTCTTTTCTCAGCAGGGATTGGCGGGCAAACATCTAGAACCATTTGGATATCAGAACCTAATGCACATTGTATGTCAACGGCTCTTTCCGGAGTTAATCTGTGCAGACTGCCATCATAGGTAGATTTAAACTCAACACCAGCATCATCTACATCAGGCTCTAATGAGAAGACTTGGTAGCCTCCCGAATCAGTAAGAATAAGACGCTTCCAGTCTGCAAATCCATGAATCCCACCAAATTCTTGAATGAGGTCCTCGCCAGGTCTTAACATCAAATGATACGTATTCCCAAGAATGATATCTGCACCTAATTCTTCGAGATCTTGAGACGTGATTGTTCTGACTGACCCTCTTGTCCCTACTGGCATGAAAGTTGGGGTATCAAGAACATGCCTTTGCATAGATAGAACTCCAGCACGCGCATTACCAGCTGTCGCTTCTATTTCAAAATTAGGCTTCACCACTTACCTTCTGACCTCATATGTTTCCATTTATCGTAGCTATTCACCACGTTCAATAAACATGGCGTCACCAAATGAAAGAAACCTATATCCTTCTTTTAGTGCCAAATAATAGAGATTTTTCCAACTCTTTCCCATAAATGCCTCAATCATCACCAGCAAGCTTGACTTAGGTAGATGGAAGTTAGTCAACAGGGAGTCAACGACTCTGAACTGAAATCCTGGCTTAATATAAAGCTCAGTTCTCCCTTCTAAGCGCCCAGTGGATGCAACTGACTCGAGGGTTCGCACTACGGTTGTTCCTACAGCGATGACCCTCTTTGCTTTCTGGACACTTTCCCAGACGTCAGCCTCGACGAAGTATCTCTCGGAATGCATTACATGCTCATTAATGGAGTCAGTTGCAATAGGTTGAAATGTGCCAATGCCCACACTTAAGTTAACCGTCACCACTGATGCTCCAGCTGCTGAGCATCTATCAATGATTTCTTCTGTTATGTGCAGACCAGCTGTGGGCGCAGCAACAGAATTTTCATTTTGTGCATAAACGGTTTGATATCGACTCTGATCAATTCCGTTGTTCTCTATATAGGGTGGCAAAGGAATTTCTCCGTGGATACTAAAAATTTCTCTCATTTCCGCTTTGATGGGTGAAATATACCTTGTCCCTTTATGAGTAACTTCATCGACACGTAATACTGCTTTCCCAGATTGATCAAGTAATTCTTCACCAACTTGAATCTTTCTGCTGGGACGTACCAGTGCTTCCCACTTCCCATTGTCAACCTCTTCAAGAGCTAACACTTCAACAGATCCACCGGTAACTCTCCTCAAGTTTAATCTTGCCGGCATAACACGAGCTTCATTGAGAACTACCACATCTCCGGGCCTTAAAAGGTTCGGGAAATCTCTTGTGTGCATATGCTCAACATCTTGGGTAGAGACCAAGAGCTTGGATTCGTCTCTTTGACCCAAAGGAAACTGAGCAATCGAGTCTTTTGGCAAGTCATAGTCAAAATTTGAAATGTCCAAGATTTAGCTCTTCTATTCCTCAAGCTCCGAAAAAAGATCATTAGATTTAGGAGAGTCTGTTTGCTTTCGGGGCTCTAAATTAAGATGTTGCCATGCCGCATCAGTTGCGACTCTTCCTCGGGGTGTTCGCATTAGGAAACCTTGCTGAATAAGGAACGGTTCATACACATCCTCAACTGTTTCGGCGGGCTCAGAAACGCTTATAGCAAGTGTAGAGAGCCCCACTGGCCCTCCGCTAAATTGTTTGCATAGAGAACTCAATATAGAACGATCTACTTTATCTAAGCCTCTACCATCAACCCCAAATACTTTGAGTCCTTCGTTTGCCGTTGCTTGATCTATGATTCCCTTTGCTTTCATTTCAGCATAATCACGCACTCGACGTAACAACCTATTTGCTATTCGCGGTGTTCCCCGTGCTCTTCTAGCTATCTCAGAACTTCCGGCCTGATCAATTTCAACATCAATAATGCGCGCAGAACGTGTAACTATCTTTTCTAGATCCGTTGCGGTGTAGTAGTCCAGTCTGGCGACCAGCCCAAATCTGTCTCGTAGAGGTCCTGTTATCAAGCCAGTCCTAGTTGTCGCAGCTACTAAAGTAAAAGGTGAAATTGCTAGCCGTACTGATCTCGCTGCCGGACCTTTTCCTAACACAATATCGAGTTGAAAGTCCTCCATTGCTGGATACAAAACCTCTTCAACCGCTTTTGAGAGGCGGTGTATTTCATCAATAAACAAAACATCGCCTGGCTCGAGCTTAGTCAGTATCGCTGCTAGGTCTCCCGCTCGTTCAAGCGCTGGACCTGAAGTACTGTGCATGGCAACGCCCATTTCGCCTGCAACGATATTGGCTAATGTCGTTTTCCCTAATCCGGGAGGTCCGGCGAACAGTAGATGGTCTGAAGGCTTTCCTCTCATCTGGGCTGCCCCAAGAATAATTTCTAAATGCTCTTTGAGTTCGGCTTGCCCAACAAAATCCTTGAGCGAATCAGGACGAAGATCTTGCAAACTCATATCTACATCTGAATGGTTTTCCTCTTCAGATTCTTTTGGGGAAAGTAATTCGTCTCTCATAATCAGTTTATTAGCTTGTCATCTCGAGTTTATTGCGAGTTTCTGCAAGGCTAGCTTTATTAGCTCTGAGGTTTCAGTTTCTGGTGGCAGANCTTTTGTGACTGCATAGATTTCTTCTGAACCGTACCCGAGTCCAGATAATGCGTCGCGCACATCTTTTATGCCATCGTTAAGTGTAGTGTCGGCTTTTGAGGGAAGATGATCCGAGCCTATTGATAGTTTCTTAAATTTTGCTTCTAAATCTATTAGCAACCTTGAAGCTGTTGTTTTTCCTACTCCCGGAACCAAACACAACCCGTCAATATCCTGTGAATTGACGATATCTATTAGCTGGTCGGGACCATAGGTTGACAGAATTGACAACCCTAGTGCAGGACCTACTTTATGCGCTGAAATTAATGCCTCAAATAGCTTGCACTCAAATCTTGATAGAAACCCATATAGCGTCTGCTCATTTTCACGAAAGTGATGATGTATATAGAACTGAGTCTCTGGCTGGCCTATGTGAGAAGCTTCAGAAGTGGAAGCTGAAACCTGAAGTCGGTAGCCTACACCATTTACTTCAATAATCATTTCGCTATCTTCCTTAACTGTGATTTCACCGCGAAGACTTCCTATTGTCATCGGGCCACCATAGAGCGATTTGCCGAATAACACAGAGCCACTGCCAATGCATCAGCTGCATCAACTGGGTCCAATTTCTTTTCAATATCTAGAAGCAATTGAACCATCGTCTGGATCTCAGCCTTTTGTGCGCCTCCGTATCCTGCCACTGCTAGCTTGACCTCTGTCGGCGAATATTCAGCGACCTCACAATTAGCGTCCAATGCTTCGACCATAATAACTCCGATTACTTGGCTTACAGAAATGGCGGTTTTTACGTTGCGTTGAAATAGAACCCTCTCAATAGCGACTACCTCTGGCCTATATTCAGAAATAAGTGCTCGAACTTCATTTCTTATCTCAAAGAGTCGAACAGATGTCANTTCGTGAGGGGATGTTCGGATAACGCCAGCAGATACGGCTTTCTCTTTGGGCTTTCCAATTTTTATAAGACCNTAACCACAACGTGACAATCCCGGATCTATACCTAATACGAACATATGTACGATGATAGGGTTTTTTTTGTCAAATCCGGTGGATTCTACTTATCCAGCTAATTCCTGTAATACTGAATCTGGGATATCAAAATTAGCATGTACTGAATCCACATCATCCAGCTCATCAAGTAGATCAATCAGTGCCAAGACTTGTTTAGCGGATGAGGAGTCTTCAAGAGCNACGATTTGGGTGGGCAGAAATGTCAAGTCAGCCGATAAAGATGGCACTTCAGATGCGTCAAGGGCATCTCTTAGACTATTAAGGTCGGCAGGTTCGCATGTAAGTCGCCATGTATCACCTTCGTCAACAAGATCTTCCGCTCCATTTTCAAGAGCAACAAGCATTATTGTGTCTTCATCTATCTTCTTATCTAGAACAATCACTCCTTTTCTTTCAAATTGCCATGCGACAGATCCAGGTTCCGCTAATGATCCGCCATTCTTTGATAACGTTGACCTAACCTCTGAGCCAGTTCTGTTCCTATTATCAGTCAGCGTCTCTATGTATAGCGCAACACCGCTAGGGGCATAACCTTCATACGTAACATCTTCATAATTAACTCCTTCCAACTCACCTGTTCCACGTTTTATCGCCCTTTCTATGGTGTCTAGGGGAACTGAATTGTCGCGAGCCTTTTGATACATCGTCCTCAAAGTAGGGTTAGCATCGAGATCACCCCCACCTTGTCTGGCAGCGACTTCAACTTGTTTTATAAGCTTGGCAAATAACTTTCCACGCTTCTTATCCGCAGCNCCTTTTTTATGCTTGATAGTTGCCCATTTAGAGTGACCTGACATATTGCCCCTGCCTGTTTTTTATTCCCCTATGGAAAGAAACATCTCATGGATTCGAGTATCACTCGAAAGTTCTGGATGGAATGATGCTACTAGTGTTGAAGCATTTCCACAAAGAACTATTTGATCATCAATCTCTGCGTACACGTCTACGCTATCCCCCACACTCTCAACTATCGGAGCTCTTATGAAGATCGCTGGGAACGGTTCATTCAAACCCTTAACGTTAATTGAGGACTCGAAGGAGTCAATTTGGCGTCCAAAGGCATTTCTTCGGACTACGATATCGATTGCGTTTAACGGTGACTGGTCCTCTCGACCATCAAGAATCGCTTTTGATAGGACTATCATCCCTGCACATGTTCCAAATACTGGCATGCCATCGGATAGTCGTTCACTCAAAGGTTGACGAAGCGAATTTGACTCCAACAGCATCTGAATTGCCGTTGATTCTCCACCTGGAATAACAATCCTGTCAATTCGATCTAAGTCTTGGGTGGATCTAACTGGAAGGGCTTCTATACCCATCGTTTCAAAGGTTTTTAGATGGCTCTCGAAAGCTCCTTGTAGTGCCAGTACACCGACATGCAAATGGTTACCAGCCACGCTCTTCGAAATTGATATTGATTTCATCCATTCCTATGCCGGTCATTGGGCCACCTAACCCCCTGCTGACCTTTGCTAGGATTTCTG
>PATL01000006.1 GCA_002713605.1 bacterium | reverse complement strand
CGCGGAGGAGGTGGGATTCGAACCCACGGTGGGTTTCCCCACACACGCTTTCCAAGCGTGCCGATTCGGCCGCTCTCGCACTCCTCCTAAAAATCACTTGAAATTTCAAGAGATTACTTAGCGTAGTCATGAAAACTATCATTGCAACCTTCCTAACATTGAAAGCAAAGTTATGTTTCCTTGTACATTGGATTATTAATTAGGTAGCATTAGTGCACATCCGTTTTTGGATGTGGCGATTGGGTCCTGTGCAAATAGTGCCCGTGAACCGAGTCAGGGTCGGAAGGCAGCAGCTCTCAGCGGAACCATTGTTGTGCCGCAGATCACCTAATCGTCGCTTCCAAGAACGGATGGTTATATAAAAAAAGCTTAGAGATTTGATATTGCTTCCACACATGAGACAGACGGGAACTAGTATCTGATCGATGGCATACCAATCCTTATACCGAAGATACCGTTCTAAAACATTTCAAGAGCTAGTTGGGCAAGAACACATTGTTACTGCGCTCAAGAACGCTGTTACGGAAAATCGTGTAGGACACGCCTACCTTTTTAGTGGCCCACGTGGGACAGGGAAAACCAGTACCGCACGTATTCTAGGCAAAGCGCTCAATTGTATTAACCTGCAAGAAGGCGGTGAGCCATGTTGCAAATGCGATTCTTGTGACTCATTTACAGATGGAACTTCGTATGATCTTCAAGAACTTGATGCTGCCTCAAACAATGGAGTTGAGGCTGTAAGAGAGCTCATATCCAAAGTCGCACTTGGCTCACCAGGTAAAACGAAGATATACATTCTTGACGAAGTTCACATGCTAACCACTGGAGCAGAAAACGCATTATTGAAGACTCTCGAAGAACCCCCTAGTCATGTTGTTTTTATCTTGGCTACCACTGAGCCCCATAAAGTAGCTCCAACAATTCGAAGCAGAACGCAGCATTATGAATTTGAGTTACTCGCGGCAGATGATTTAGAAATGCATATTCGCTGGATCGCTGATGATGCAGAGTTAGAAGTCTCTGATGAAATGATTAATTATGTGTTACGAACCGGCGGTGGATCGGCCAGGGATACGCTATCGGCGTTGGAACAAGTTGTAACAGCAGGTGGGATCCCCCATAATGACGACAATGTAGGGGTAATACTCTCAGGTGTGGCTCATGCTGACCCTGCGCTCGTTATCAGCGGGTTAAGTAATGCAATTCAATCAGGTAGAGATCCAAGAGTAATCGGGGAGGCACTCATAAGTAGATTGCGGGATGCGTTCCTTTTTGGTTTGGGGTCATCAACAATGCACATGTCAGATCATCAAAAGAGTCAGGCTAGAGAACTGCATGAAAAAACAAAACTTGCAACTCTCACCCGCGCAATTGAAACGATCGGCTCAGCTCTCATTAGTATGCGACAATCCTTTGATCCAAGTATTGATCTTGAGGTGGCCCTAATACGATTAACTCACCCGACTCTAAGCACTGAAATATCTGCATTGGTTGAACGAATTGAACTGCTAGAGTCTGGAACTGAGACTGAATTTAATCAATCCAGTACCGAAGTTCCCCTATCAGGACCGGTGTATGAAACCCCTCAGAGTAAGGAAACAGCAGAACCAAGCATTGAAGATAGCACTTCTTCCGAGTTATCTATGGAAGGAAATGAAAGGGTTGAAGAAGCATGGGATACATCGAAGCAAAATCTTAAAGGTCTAAGTAAGGCACTATTTAAAGATCTTTCAATCACACAGATAAATGATGGGACTATATTTCTTACAGCTCCAAATGAAACACATCGCCAAAAGTGCATTGAGCGGCTTGATGAAGTCGTAAGTGTATTAACAGATCGAACCGGAAAAGCGTGGAAGATTGATATAGTCCTTCAACCTGCCTCGAGTAAGCCTGAAAAAATTAAGGATGATGACACTATGTCTGCTGAAGTAACTAAAAATTTAGATGTGCAGTCTTTAGAGGATGCTCCTGTCGATGCGGGCGATGAGTTATCCGTGATTTCCAAAAGCTTTCCTGGTGCACAGATAATTAATGAGGATACATAATGGTTCAGTTCTTAAAATACCATTACAAAATGGGCTTCTGAATGAGTATTTACACTCCGGCTCTCCAGAAATTAATAGACGAGTTAGGAAAACTACCTGGGGTGGGGCCAAAGTCTGCTCAACGTATTGCTTTCCATTTAATAAAACTTCCTGAACAAGACGCTCTTAGCTTGGCGAACGCCATAGAACAGGCAAAGCAGAAAGTCCGATTTTGCGAGACATGTTTCAATATGAGTGATGAGCCAATTTGCGATATATGTTCTGACCTTCAGCGCGATACTAGCCTTGTATGTGTTGTTGAGGAGCCTCGTGACATTGTTGCTTTAGAAAGGACCCGTGAATACAAGGGTCTTTACCACGTTTTGCAGGGCGCAATTAACCCTATTGATGGGATAGGTCCAGAACAGTTAAAGATTCGAGAACTTCTAGAGCGCCTCAAAGGGAACACTGTCTTAGAGGTAATTTTATGCACAAATCCGAATATTGAGGGTGAAGCAACAGCGATGTATCTTGCTAAATTAATAGAACCTCTAGGTATTCAGGTATCACGAATAGCGAGTGGGCTTCCAGTTGGAGGAGACCTTGAATACGCTGATGAATTAACGTTGGGGCGCGCTCTTGAAGGGCGAAGGAGCATTTCGGCAGATCAATAAAAACTCCGAGGAGACTGACGAGTGGTGAGTTCATCAGTCTCCTTCGGAGGAGGGGAAATTTTAAAATTTAAACGCAGATATCCACATCCACTGGAAAAACAAGTAAATGTTTTCCTGCATATCCCAAAAATCTGGGGAAATTTATTCCTAAGATTACATTTATGTTACATTACGGCATTTATATTGTCAAATAGGGTCAAAAATCAAGAAAAAATGGCTTTATTCAAGTTTTGAAGCTCAAACTTCGTCATACAAATGACATAAACCCAAAGAAATAAAACTTCTTATAAACAGCCTGAACCTCAGACTTTAATTAAAAGTGCATCTCCCTGACCGCCGCCACCGCAAAGAGCAGCTGCGCCGATTCCTCCACCACGTCGTTGAAGTTCATATGCCAGAGTTAATGCTAAACGGTTCCCGGACATACCAATGGGATGACCCAGAGCAATGGCTCCTCCATTAACGTTTACGACTTCTTTCGAAATACCTAAATCCTTCATAGAAGCAGCAGACACAGCAGCAAACGCCTCATTAATCTCAAAAACGTCAATGTCATCTAAACTAATTCCAGTAGTATCTAAAGATTGATTAATAGCTCGAGAAGGTTGCGTTAAAAGACTTGTATCCGGACCCGCAACCTGACCGTAAGAAATAAGACTTGCTAAAGGATCAACACCGTGGCTTTCAGCAAAGGTCTTAGAAACGACAATAATTGCTGAACCACCATCTGAAATTTGACTTGCATTACCAGCAGTTATATTACCACTTTGAGCAAATGCAGGTCGAAGTTTTGCAAGACCGGTAGCATCAGTACCTGACCTAACGCCCTCATCAACCTCAAATGAGATAGGATTTCCTTTCCGCTGCGGAATCAATACAGGCACAATTTCCTCGCTTAATGTGCCAGAAGAAATTGCGGCACTAGCACGTGCATGAGAATCAGCCGCAAGCTCATCTTGAACATCTCTATCAATGGAAGCAGAGGCTGCATACCGCTCAGTTCCTTCACCCATCAGTTCCTTTTCAAGAGCACAGAACAAACCATCATGTTGAATTACATCTAAAATTTCAGAATTTCCATATCGATACCCTCCGCGTCCTTTAGGAATAAGGTACGGAGCATTTGTCATTGATTCCCTCCCCCCTGCCACAACCACTTGCGCATCACCAGCATTAATCATCTGCGCAGCAAGATAAATCGCATTAAGACCAGACAAACAAACTTTGTTAATTGTAATTGCAGGAGTCGACATCGGTATTCCAGCAGCAACAGCAGCCTGCCGAGCAGTAACTTGACCAGTGCCAGCCTGGAGAACCTGCCCCATAATGACATAATCAACTTGATTTGGCTCAATCCTTGCTCGCCCTAAAGCTCCTGTTATTGCAATTCCACCTAAAGCAGCTGCACTAAAACCTGACAATGATCCGGATAATTTTCCTATAGGGGTCCGTGCCCCTGAAAGCAACACCGTATTTTCCATCTAAACTCCTATCAACAGATAAAACTTAGCTAACCATGAAACCATTTACACTAACAGTTAAAAAAACTTTGGAGCAATAATGATACTTACCGAAATCGACCACATCGCAATTGCAGTTCACGATCTTGAATCAGCTATTTCGTATTATAAAGATGCTTTCGGAGCAGAGGTTCATCATAGAGAAATCGTTGAAAGTGATGGGGTAGAAGAGGCGTTGATAAAAGTTGCGGATAGTTATATTCAATTAACATCAGCAACCACGGAAGATTCACCAATTGCAAAATTTCTTAATAAGAGGGGAGAAGGGCTTCATCATGTTGGCTACCGAGTTGATGACTGCGGAAAAGCGTTGGCCAAAATGATTAAAGCTGGAGCAACACCGATTGATGCAGCGCCACGTCCAGGTTCACGAGGAACAACAGTAGCATTTGTACACCCAAAGGGATCTTTCGGAACATTGATTGAACTTGTGCAAGAATAAAAGTAACTTAAACATTTAGTAAAAATTTAGGCATGCGAATACATCTTATTGACGGCACATATGAACTTTTCAGACATTTCTTTGGCGCTCCGTCACATATAAATAGTAGTGGTCAGGAAGTTGGGGCTGTACGTGCCGTTGCCAACAGCATTCTTTCCATGGTCGACCAAGGCGCAACCCATGTCGGTATAGCAACTGATCATGTAATTACGTCTTTCAGAAATGAACTTTATGACGGGTATAAAGACGGTTCCGATCTTGATCCAGTCATACTTGACCAATTCAACTTGCTTGAAGAGGTATTAGATTCATTGGGATTCATGATTTTCCCAATGGTTGACTTTGAAGCCGATGATGGTCTTGGAGCTGCTGCTCACAAAGCGGTGTTAAACCCCGAAGTCGAACAAGTAATTATCTACACTCCTGATAAAGACTTGGGACAGTGTCTTACTCAGGATGAGAAAATAATTCAGTACGATCGACGGAAAGAACTACGAATAACCTACGAAACAGTTATTGAGAAATTTGGTGTGGCACCTGAATCAATCCCAGCCTATTTGGGGTTGGTAGGAGATACGGCTGATGGTTTTCCTGGGATTAAAGGTTGGGGTGCTAAGTCATCAGCTACTTTACTCTCGCACTACCATCACATTGAAAATATCCCTAACGATCATATGGAATGGGCGATGCAAGTGAGGAGCTCACAGAAATTATCAGAAAATCTCAATAATGATTATGAACTTGCTTTACTCTTCAAACTTATCGCAACAATAGATTACGACGCCCCAACATTTCAAACAGTTAATGAACTTAAATGGATTGGGCCAAAAGATAATTATGAAAATATTCTCGAGAGCATTGATGGTAATCGTATTTTGCAGCGACTAGAGAAGATGGAAACTAACTAAGCTCATTGAAGCAATAGTCACAATCTGCTGTAATTGAATGATGGATATAGAGAAGGCTATTACTTGGGCAAGAGATACACATCATGGTGTTCTCATAACGTTACGTAAAGACGGAAGACCGCAATCGTCAGATATTGCCTATGCATTTATAGATGGGAAATTCTGCATTTCTGCTACTGCAACAAGAGCGAAAACTAAAAATCTTCTTAAAGACAACAGAGCAGTACTACACATCACTTCTCCAAAGACATGGTCATATGTTTCTTTCGATGGCAGTGTAGAAATTACGGAAACAGCGAAAGTATCTGACGATAATGTTTGCCAAGAGTTAGCAAATGTTTTCACCGCTATCCAAAAGAAAGACCATCCAAATTGGGATGAATTCAATCAAGCCATGATTGAAGATGAAAGATTAGTTATAAGATTTGTTCCAGTAACCGCAGTAGGGCAGATTAACTAAATGGATCTCACACGTCACCACGAAGAACTTAAAGAGAATGGGTACACAATCGTTGAGAACCTTATCGACATAGATTTCGTTGATGAATTAGTGAAAGAAGTTAAACGACTTGAATCAAAGCTAAAGCGGTTTCCTGACAACAATAGGTTTGAAGGTAACCGGACAACACGAACATATAATCTTCTAGCTCATGGTGCGATCTGGCAACACATTCCAGTGCAAACCCAAGTGCTTGAACTGATAGAAGGAGTGATCGGAGAGCAATGCCTCGTCTCCTCACTAGCCTCTATTTCACTAGCTCCAGGCGAAACAGCTCAGGTGCTACACGCCGATGACCAAGTCCAGCCAATAGCTAAACCCCATATCGCTACGGTATGTAACTCCATGTGGGCCTTAACCGATTTCACAGAAGAAAATGGTGCTACTCGTGTCGCTCCAGGTAGCCACCTTTGGCAAAATCCTGATTACTTCGGAGATCAAAGCGATGTAGAAACTGTTCCAGCGGAAATGCCAAAAGGTTCAGTCTTGATATGGCATGGCAGTACTTGGCATGGGGGAGGAGCTAATACGACAGCAGATCAAACTCGTATAGGTGTAGCAATGAATTATTGTGCGGGCTTTATCCGCCAACAGGAGAATCAACACCTCGGAATACCACCAGAGATTGTTGAAACTTTTAGTCCTGAATTACGTCAATTATGTGGTTTTGGGATGTATCGAGGATTAACAGGAAATATTGAGAAACACAGTCCCGCTCACCTGCTCTATGGCGACCCTGAAGAAACACAACTCTGGGACTACGACCCGATAGAACCTAAATAAATTATACAGAAAGAAAGAAATGTCTGAAATAACACCATTCACAATTAATACTTCCGAAGAGCAACTTACTGATTTACGAAACAGAATTAACAACACACGATGGGCCGAAGAAGAATGCGTAAATGATTGGAGCCAAGGTATTCCTCTCACCTATGTAAGAGAAATCGCCGATTATTGGGCGAACCAGTATGACTGGAGAAAAAGTGAACAGTATCTCAATACCTTTGACCATTTCCAGACGAACATAGATGATCTTGATATTCATTTCATTCACCAGAAGTCACCTCATCCAGATGCTTACCCTCTTATCATTACGCATGGCTGGCCTGGGTCAATCGTTGAATTCCACAAAGTCATACAACCTCTCGTAGATCCAACGAAACATGGTGGTAAAGCTGAAGATGCGTTTCATGTAGTTTGTCCGTCATTACCCGGATACGGGTTCTCTGGGAAACCTTCCCAATCAGGTTGGGGAGTTGAAAAAATTGCTGCTGCATGGGATCAATTAATGGTTCGACTTGGATACGAAAACTATGGAGCACAGGGAGGTGATTGGGGCGCAGCTGTTACTACTCAGATTGGTCGGAATATCGGGCACTGTGATGCAATCCATATAAACATGCCCATCGGTCGCCCAACACCTGAATCATTACAAGATCCTACCGATGAAGAAAAATCAGCGTTAGAAGGTCTCACCTATTACCAGGAATGGGACTCAGGATACTCAAAACAGCAGAGTACAAGACCTCAAACACTGGGTTATGGTCTCGTAGACTCACCAGTTGGTCAGATGGCGTGGATTATTGAAAAATTTTGGAGTTGGATGGATTGCGATGATCACCCAGAGAACACTCTTACCCGAGATGAATTGCTTGATAATGTTATGTTGTACTGGCTTACAGCATCAGGGGCATCGTCAGCACGCCTTTACTGGGAGAGTTTTGGCAGTTTTGGTGGAGGAGATAAAGTTGAAATCCCGACTGGCGTTGCATCATTTCCAAAGGAGATCATTCGATCGCCACGTCGCTGGTGTGAAGAGAGCTATAACATCACCCATTGGACAACAATGCCAAAGGGTGGTCATTTCGGAGCATTTGAACAACCTGAACTTTTCGTTAATGACCTACGAACCTTTTTCAAAACTATTCGTTAGAAATTAATTAAGGCTCCTCGCAACTCCACCCATTTGTAGGAACTTCTAAGTTAAGTAAGTAGTCGAATACGATATCTGTTACGCATTCACTATTTGTAAGAAAAGCTCCATGGCCATCGCCATCAGAGGTAATGAGAACCGCATCACCAATAGAGTCAATTAGTCCTGGCCCCCAAGCTATAGGAGTAGCGGGGTCTCCTTCCATAGCGATAACAAGTGCTGGTGTTTCTAAATCTGCTTTACCTACGTGTAATGGGTCAATTGATTCTTCAAGTCCAGCGCAACCCGTATCGCCTCGTATTACTGGCCCGAAATGTGGTAGCTGATCAGCCACCTCATCAATGGCTTCCCTGATGAATTCTTTTGATGGCCGTTTCGGATCATCTGCACAGTTAACTAAAAACAGCACTGCTTGTGAATTGTCATACGATCCGTCATCTCTTCGTCCAGCTAATTGATCAGCTAATTCTTGCAAAATTGATCCGTCACCGTCATCAAGCATTGCCATAAATCCATCTATGAGAACTGGCCAGCTATAGGGAGAATACAGAGCTGAGGCGGTGCCTAGCATAAACTCTCCACGTGTGAGTTCTCTTCCTCCATTCACCGAAAGGTTCGATGCCTTCAAAATATTATTGACAGTATTAAAAGCTCTTTCTGCGCCACCATATTGATTAAGAGGACATGACCGGTCACTATCACAATCCTGAGCGAAACGACTCCAGGCTGTTTCAAACCCTTGGCCCTGTATTGGTGTGAAGGAACTTACATGATCTGTAGGCGACACTGGTCCATCAAGGATCATGGCTCGAACGTTCTCAGGGAAGAGGGAAGCGTATACAGCTCCGATGCGAGTACCGTATGAGTAGCCTAAATAGGAAATTTGGTCAACTGTTAAAGCTTCTCGGATTCTGTCCATATCTCGTGCGACATTGTTAGTTCCGATATGCACAGCTAGGTCACCACTCATCGCTACGCAAGCTTTGGCATACTCCTCTGCTTGCTGGAATAGCTCACTGAGGTCTTCACCATCCTCAAATACCGACTGTTCATCATTGTCAGGTTCAAAAGGGCATTCAACTTGTGCTGATCTTCCTACTCCACGTGGATCAAAACCGATTACATCAAATTCAGGAAAAGCGAACTCCCACAATGATCCATACATTGACACCAGCTCTGTTCCAGAAGCACCCGGTCCTCCAAAATTTATGAGTAAAGGGCCCAAGGAAGGTTCAGTTGATGCTGAAATGCGAATGAGATCAATTTGAATAGTTTTTAATCTGGGTCCTTGATAGTCAATGGGAACTTCAATTACCCCACATTCATAATTCTGATAACAAGACTCCCAGATTATTGAAGCCGGGGGAGCGTCATCAGCAATATCCAAAGTTTCAACGGTTTCGTTTTCTGTGGAACTTATTTGGTTACGGTACGTGGATACTTCTTCACTCCCACAACCAAGAAGATTAATCGATAAGAGGAATAGAGAAACAGTAAGAGCGATTTTTGTAATTACTTTAGGAAACATGAGTGAGTTTCAGGTAATCCACCATCTCTTCTCTTGTGGGTCCCAAAGCTGGCTCTGGCCCTCTTTGATCGCGGTCTGCCCAAACTTTCATAATCTCTGAACTAATCTCCGGTTCCGTTAGAATTGAGGGATCAGCTAAAAGATTCATCATTTTCATAAATCCACGCCACACTTTTGCCGAAGATCGTGTAGCCGGCATCAGACCTTCTTTTAAGATTGAACGTTTCATAATAGCCATATCATCATCTATCCCATCGGAAGCTGCTCTGCTGCCTCGATCAGAATCAACGGACGCTTGATACCAAGGTAAAATGTTTTGCTCAACACTCAAGAGAAAACTTTCTGATTGTGCCGTAGTATCTTGCCCGTGGTCCCGGACTGAATTAGCGAGCAGGTGCGCCTGCCAAAACCCGGTTGAGCAACCCCTTCCGTATAGAGGATTGGTGCATATGAGGGCATCACCGATCAAGTGAAAACCATCAACAATAACTTCGTTATCTTTTTTCAAACTACGTTTTCTATTTAGTAGACCAGCCATTGAATGAACATCTGTAATAGGGGTAGCTCCGAGACTGATCCACTCTTTTGCTGCAGGAATAGCATCGACAACGCTTTCAAACATTTCGACGTCTTTTATTCCCCAAAATGTTTTATCAGTATCAGATGTAGCGAAAGTTATTGAAAACGTTCCGTTGTCACCCCAAAATACTCCATATTTCAAATACCCTAGATCACCTGCGACCAATCGGTCGCCAACAGGGAGGTCGATACCGTCAGGTAAACGGTAAAAGCGTGAGTAATAAATAATTCCCGTATCTTCAACAACCTCGGCCGGAGTCTCAATGCCTGCATCTTTAAGCCATCCTGGAGCGTTTGATCGTCTGCCATTTGCCGCAATAACGCAATCAAAATCTTCGTCTAAACCACCGTCAAAATAAAGTCCAGTAACTTTCGGAATCACAGCTTCACTTTTCTTTACACCAGTAACACCCAGCCCAGTTCGTATTTCTACGTTTGGTTTGTTCATGACCGTACTACGTAAAACCCATTCAAACGTTGTCCGGCGAGCTGCAAGCATACGCAGATTAAGATCTTCATCTAATACCTGCCGATCGTCGAGGGTTTCCGGCATGTGATCAACTAAATTGATCTCGGTAACTCCAGTATCAAGAAGTGTTTTCAGAACTTCAGGGTGGTTGTCTCTAAGAATATTGTGCAATCGCCCAAGAAGAGCGTGGGAGTGCCGCACCTGTGGAGCCCCCCTTCTATCCCAATCGAATGCCTCATCATGGGTCTTAGGCATTGGCGTCTGATCACGTTCAATAATGGTTACATTGTGACCATCTCGAGAAAGTTCAAGGGCAGTCGCTAAACCTGTAACACCAGCTCCGATAACTCCAAATTTCACTCAATCACCACACATTCCACTAGTAGTCTATGACCGCTCGTATTCAATAAGAAATTTTAGAGGCGATCATATCGTATTTATAGTAATAAATGTTGTGTTATATACCTTGGTAAGTTGCAGTTTTCTCATAAAATTACTTAAATGTGATGAATTAATCACGGACTCAAGTCGTGCCATCTTATAACCAAGGACAGAGTGTTTACCTGAACCCGAATGCGGGTAACGATCCTCAGTTCCATCCTGACTGCTTTTTCATTCCTTTCTTAGAAACAAATCATTTTTCCCAATATCGAAATCTCTTCGACTCTTGAAAATAGTTCTATCATTCTTCGCTGACATTGATAGTAAATAACAGTATTCCAACAATTTTTTCAATCTATTTCACACCCTAAAACACCTATTTTTAAGGCAAAAAATGAATAAATCTTATTTTTTTCAAATAACTATAGGTTAAGTCATCGGATTGTAGCCATACGCGCATTACGCTACACAGCAATGGCTGATTACACGATGCAAGATAAAATAGAAGAACTTGAAAAAAGAAAATCAGAAGCACTTCAGGCAGGGCCTGAACGAGCAATCGAGCGTCAACACGAAAAAGGAAAACTCCTTGCTCGAGAAAGAATTGACTACTTATTAGATGAAGGCTCATTTCACGAATTAGACATGTTAGCTCGCCACCGAGCTCATGAAGCTGGTCTAGAAACACGACCATACACTGACGGCGTTGTCACAGGATGGGGAACCGTTGACGGACGTAAAGTATTTGTTTTCAGCCAAGATTTCACGGTAATGGGTGGAGCTCTAGGTGAAGTATTTGCTGAAAAAATTCACAAAGTAATGGATTTAGCATTAGCAACTGGTGCCCCCATGATAGGCCTCAACGATGGAGCTGGAGCACGAATTCAAGAAGGAGTTGTAAGTCTAGATAGCTACGGAGGAATCTTTCATCGAAACGTTCAATCCTCTGGAGTAATACCACAAATCAGCGTAATACTGGGCCCGTGCGCTGGAGGAGCAGTCTATAGTCCAGCAATGACCGATTTCATTTTTATGGTCAGAGAGAAATCACACATGTTCATTACCGGTCCCGATGTTGTCAAAACAGTAACCGGTGAAGAGGTAACTTTAGAAGAATTAGGTGGAGCAACAAGTCACGCAAGTAAATCCGGGGTAGCAACATTCGTCAGTGATAGCGAAGAGGAAGTACTTGACGCAGTTAAAACCCTTCTGACATTCCTCCCAAGTAACAATATGGAGGACCCACCGCTAATCGAAGCAACAGATGACCCAGAACGTCTCTGT
Organism: bacterium; assembly: GCA_002713605.1. The sequence goes on along the minus strand of PATL01000006.1, from coordinate 24,433 downwards.
CCTGAACTCGCTGACATGATGCCAGACAGTCCAAATCTTCCTTATGACATGCGAGAAATAATCAGCTCAATAGTTGATGATGGAGAGTTCATGGAATATTTCCCTTCATGGGCTCAGAGCATCGTATGCGGATTTTCACATCTAGACGGAAATGTCATAGGAATAGTCGGAAATCAACCACTTGTCCTTGCTGGAGTATTAGATATTGAATCCTCATCAAAAGCCGCACGATTCGTTCGTACATGCGATGCGTTTAACATTCCCTTGTTAACACTCGTTGATGTACCTGGATTCTTGCCTGGAGTAGACCAGGAATACGGAGGAATCATTCGACATGGGGCAAAGCTTCTCTACGCATACTGCGAAGCAACAGTTCCGCGTATTCAGGTCATTACACGAAAAGCTTATGGAGGCGCATATGTTGTCATGGATTCTAAGTCAGTAGGATCCGACCTTTCATTTGCTTGGCCAACAGCTGAATTAGCCGTAATGGGACCCCAAGGAGCAGTTGAAATTCTGCATAGAAGAGAACTTCAATCAGCGGCAGATCCTGAAGCTAAAAAAACCGAATTAGTAGATGACTACACTGAACGTTTCGCTAATCCATATATTGCAGCAGAGCGTGGTTATATTGATGATGTAATTGACCCAGCAGAGACAAGAAGAAAAGTAATTGCTGGTTTCTCTGTTCTGAAATCAAAAAGAGAAGACTTACCGCAACGAAAACATGGTGTGATTCCTCTATAAATCCAATGACTGAAGAACCGCTATACATACAAATTACGCCTGAACCAAATGAGGATGAAAGAGAAGTAATTCTTAAAGCTTTCAAACAATTATGGCCAAAGGATGAAAAGCCACTCATTTCATACAAGTGGAGATTCAGCGGACGATGGTGGGCTAATAAATCTAACCCACGGTCTGCTCACCGTTCATGGAGAAATTAGAACCCTCAAGCGAACTGTTATTTTACAATCAAACTAAAATAGACAGCGTGTTCATAGAAAAATTAGAGTACCAAAAGATCGTAGAAGGCTTAATCTCAGATCTCTATGGAAATTCTCTACTTCTTTTTCCCAAAGAGAACCTTCCAACGCAAATACCTCCAGCGGTAACAGAAATAATAGAATGGCCTCACGTTCCGACTGACTCGAAGTTCGATGCAATTCTTTCAATTGGAAACCTTGCTTCAGAATCTGACCTTCCTCAATTTCTTTTAGAGCTGGGACAGTACTTGACTCCCGAATCAAAGTTTTACTTTTGTGAACGCACAAAAATTCCGAACGGATACAACGGGTCAGCGAAATATGATATTAGCGGCACACTTTGGGCTAACGAATGGTCAGTAATCCGTTGTGAACGTTTTCGTTTAGGAAAATCAAAAAGATCACCCTCGTATGTAACCGGAATAGCAAGAATGAAAAGATCAAGAGATCACAATTTGTAACCGAAAATAACACGCTAAATCTATACATAGCGAGTACCGTTTAATCACGTGAGTTTAATTATTCAAAAATTTGGTGGTACCTCTGTAGCCGATGCAGATCGGATGAGAGAAGTAGCTGATCATGTAAAAAGAACTAAAGACCATGGACATTCAGTCGTACTTGTCGTGAGCGCTATGGGAAAAGAAACAGATCACCTGCTTCGCCTTGCTTCGGAAGTATCACAAACTAGACCTGCAAGGGAAATGGACATGCTCATTACTGCCGGTGAACGAAAAGCAATAGCTTTGATGTGCATGGCTCTTCACGACATGGGGGTTCCAGCGGATTCATTCACGGGAAGTCAAGCGGGATTTTTAACGGACACAAATCACCAGAATGCCAAAATACTTACAATAGATCCTCAACGTGTTCAAGAAGCTGTAGACGCAGGACGAGTAGCTGTTGTTGCAGGATCCCAAGGCGTCTCAACAGATAATAATGTAACTTTCCTCGGAAGAGGAGGCTCAGACACAACTGCAGTTGCGTTAGCTCACGCTCTTAACGCTGATGCATGTGAGTTATATACTGATGTGTCAGGAGTCTTTACAACAGATCCAAGAGTCTGTGAACAAGCAAAAAAAATACCGTCTATAAGTTTTGATGAATTACTTGAAATGACAGCAGTAGGATGCCCAAAACCAGCTATGAGATCAGTTGAAGTTGCTCGTTCATACGGAGTTAAATTACATGTTCGCTCAGCATTCACCTGGGAGCCAGGAACCTGGGTTACAAAGGAGGAAAATTCAATGGAAAAACCTATTATTTCAGCAGTTGTTCCCGATACATCTCAATCGAAAGTAACGGTGTCGGGGGTACCAGATAACCCTGGAATAGCTGCAGCTATCTTCAGACCACTAGCTGATAGCGACGTTAATGTAGACATGATCGTCCAAAACACATCCGAGGAAGGAGTTACAGATATTTCTTTCACGTTACCTACTGAACAAATGGAAATAGGTAAACAAATAATGACGTCCGTAGCCTCAGAAATTGGAGCAGGTGAAGTCAGCACAGATGATTCAGTAGGCCGCGTATCAGTTATTGGTGCCGGAATGGCAAGCAACCCTGGAGTCGCAGCCACAATCTTCGAAACTCTTTCATCGGAGAGTATAAATATCCATATGATCTCTACATCTGCAATTCGAGTTTCTTGTGTCGTGAATAAAGCAGATATCGAAAAGGCTACGAATATTTTGCATCAAGCATTTGAATTGGACAAAGGGTGAGTTGTAATCGACTGGAACAAAACCCCATCGTCACTTCACATTTCCCATACCCACGAAGGAACTTTCCTTTGGGGTTGGGATAATAACGGCCCAATCAACGGTGTAGAACTTCGACGGCTAGCAGGAACATTTGTAGGTAATCGGTGGGCCACGCGTGATGCCAATCTCGCGACCTGCATCATAGACAATCCACTAATAAATCAGCAATCAATTACAGCCTTAGAAGTAAAGCCAACCGATATTTACCATCTCTTCTCAAAAAAACATCCAAATCAGAGGTGGAGTCCCTCAATGCAATGGATGCATAAACTCTTAAATGACCTAATACATGCAATAGGAAATGACTTAATATTTCCGTCACTTACTCATGACGGTCTCCGTTGGAAAGCAATGTGGAATCTCTTGACCCATGAAGACTTATCCCAACAACGAAGACAACATTTTAAGTCGATGCCAGAAGTAGTTGGGTTCAGATCTGAAGAAGAACTTATGAGTTTTCAGAATCATTTAGTTGATGCATCCTGCCGGCAAATCCTCCAGTATTCAAACTGGAAGCCACACCTACCACGTAAACGTTCTCCTCATATAAAATCTCTTAGAAATATTTGTACGGCACTGTCAGAAACATCAGGCTATTTCATTACAGACACGATCAACATAGATAATGCTCTACTTGAATTATCGTCAAACCTTCAATACGAAAAGTTACACGCTGAAACTGGAATCAAAGTTTCTTGCCAAATGAGATTACTACCAAATAATAAAGACGAACCTTGGAAAATAATCTTTGAGGCATATAACAATACATCCCCAAATAATGTTGCTACTTGGAAAGATCTATTGCTTGACACAAGATTGACCGCTGAATTCGGACTAAGTGATCATCCTGATGCTTTACGAAGATTCATGAGTGAAACTATCGACCTTATAAGTTCCAGCGTGCCCGGATTAGACCATATAGGGTTGGAAGCAACTACCGATACAGCAACGTTATCCATCGACGATGTTTCACTCCTACTCATAGACGGTATCCATATTTGTGAAAGATTACGAGTTCCAGTTCTTGTCCCAAAAGGTTTGATAAAACAAAGTATTAGATTAGCTGCACGCGCAACTCCTAGTGAGAAAGGAGGAATCACTGCAAATCTCGGAAAGGCAATGGTTGATGTTGACTGGGACTTAGCACTTGGAGACCAGTCACTTTCTGAACATGAGCTTCTTCAGCTAGCTGAGTCCAAAACTAACCTTGTTCAAATAAAAGGGAAATGGGTTCATATAGATAATCAACAGGCTGAAATTGCATTAAAAGAATTAGAGAACCGAAGAAAAAATGATCGCCACCTAACCCCTACAGATCTACTTAGAATTACCGCTGAGATAGGCACCGAGGAAAGTAATTCAGAATTCGAAACAGCTTTGTTTTCTCCAGAAAATCAAACGGCTGATAATTGGCTCACTAAACTTATCGATGGTCTACCAGATACTGACCTAACTGAGGAAAATGAATCCAGTACATTTCAAGGTTCGCTTCGGCCATATCAAAGACGAGCGCTTAGTTGGCTACAGTTTCTTAGCCGGATAGGGCTTGGAGGATGTCTGGCTGACGACATGGGGTTAGGAAAGACACCAACTGCTTTAGCACATATCCAATTAAGAACCTCTGAAAACCCCAACCTCGTTATTTGCCCATTGTCAGTAGTCCATAACTGGGAACAGGAAGCATCATTCTTCACACCAAATTTAAATGTTCTCATACTGCACGGTGCCAAACGACCCACAGGAGATGACCTTATAGGGATGGTCAACTCGTTTGATATCGTCGTAAGTACTTACGGAACAGCTACAAGAGATATAGAAACTCTATCAAAGGTAAATTGGGACCTAGTTATCTGTGACGAAGCCCAATTCATAAAGAACCATCAAACCCATGCAGCGATAGCAATACGTCAATTAACTGCGGCCCAGAAAATAGCGCTTACAGGCACTCCAGTAGAAAATAGGTTGTCTGAGCTTTGGTCAATATTAGATGCAATCAATCCTGGAATGCTCGGAGGAGTAACTTGGTTCAAGGATAAATTTGCAACACCAATAGAGCAGAAAAAAGATCATAACGCTTTGACTAATATGAGGAAGCTAACAGACCCCTTTATCTTAAGAAGAACGAAGGATGATAAATCTTTAGTACCTGATCTTCCTGAAAAAATAGAGCAAATTGTTTGGTCACACCTCACCCACGAACAAGCTGGACTGTATCAAGCTGTCCTCAATGATTTTTTGACAGAAGCAGAAGCATCAGAAGGTATGAAACGTCGCGGGTTGATTCTCGCAACTTTGACGAAACTTAAACAAATCTGCAACCATCCAGCACATTTTTTAGCAGATGGAAGCAATCTTGATGCGCGGTCAGGAAAAGTTTCTCGGCTCGAAGAACTGCTTACTGAAATAAGCGAAGCTGGACAAAGAGGGCTTGTTTTTACACAATACCGTGTTATGGGCGATCTCTTATCTGAGCATCTGATGAAAACAATCGGAACGCGACCAGATTTTCTTCATGGGGGAGTCACGAGAAATAAACGTCAAAAGATGATTGATCAATTTCAAAATGAAGAAGGACCACCTGCTCTTTTAATTTCGCTAAAAGCAGGTGGCACAGGTCTTAACCTTACGTCTGCAAACAGAGTTATTCATTTTGATAGATGGTGGAACCCAGCAGTAGAAGATCAAGCTACTGACCGAGCATGGAGAATAGGCCAGCAGAAAACTGTCTTTGTCCACAAACTAGTTTGCCGTGGAACACTTGAGGAAAGAATTAATCAATTACTCATCGATAAAAAAGAACTTGCCTCTCAAAGCGTAGGCACTGGTGATGAATGGTTTACTGATATGGGGACCGATCAACTTCGCGAAATATTTTCTCTCAATTTAACAACGGCGGTTCAAGAATGATCAAACCGTCATCACAGCTCGGAGAGAGCATCATGCAACTTATTGCAGCGTATACGAATTATAAAGATCCTCTCGGCCCAGGTGTAGCAATTCAACGAAAGGGAGCTGTGAGAGACTTCTTTGTTCAGCAAGGATCAGTTTCATTTGAAATTTACGATAAGAGAGAAAGAGCATTTGATATTGAAATCCACACCACTCCACCATCGGAGAATGTTAGGCGAGCGGTACTTTCCGGTAACCTACACGAAGCAGTACCAAAAGTAACTGAAATACAAATTCATCATGTGTGCCCTGATTGGGCAACACCTTGTCGCCATGAGATAGCCGCATTGCTCCAGCTTTTGAAAGAATGTGAAGATGATCCCAATGTGATACTTAAATGGCGAGGTATAGAGCTTGAAAGCGATTCAGTTGACGAAGAAGCATCAATTAATAGCGATAGTTCGATTACCTCAAGAAAAAGTACAATCCAGCAACTGCGGGATACCATGCCGGGAAGATTTTTAAATTTCAAAGAAGAAAAAAGCCATGAATCTGTGTTAACTCCTGATATGGAGTCATTCTTTTCTTTCCCTAAAGAACATGAGTTAGTATCAAATCCAAATCCAAATTATCTAATTACTAAACAGATACATGCTTCACGTGATGTACAAATTGATGGTCAAAATATCTTCCCAGTCTTTGAAGATGCAATTGAAACAATCAAAGAATTTCTTAGTAGGAACTAAAATTCCTCGTTCGGGTGGAAAAGCCCCACAAAGACCTGTTCTTGTGAGTACGCTCAAAGTATGAAGATTGGAATAGTAGGAGCGACAGGTCAAGTCGGAACAGTAATGCGCGAAATTCTCGCGCAAAGAAAGTTCCCCATGCAATCAATTCAGTTCTTTGCATCATCTCGTAGTGCAGGCAAAGAAATAGAATTTCAAGGACAATCCATTCTCGTAGAAGATGCTGCTACAGCAAAATGGGACAACTTAGACATTGTTTTATTTTCCGCGGGCGGACAATTATCAAAGGAACTAGCTCCAAAAGTTGCGTCTGCAGGGGCAGTTGTGATCGATAATTCTTCCGCATGGAGGATGGACCCTGAAGTCCCACTGGTAGTTCCTGAGGTCAACTCGCACGCCATTAAGAACATTCCAAAGAATATTATTGCTAACCCTAACTGTACAACGATGGTCGCCATGCCAGTCCTAAAACCGTTGCATCTAGAAGCTGGTCTTTGTGAACTTGTAGTTTCAACTTATCAAGCTACCTCAGGTGCAGGATTAGCTGGAGTTCAAGAATTAAGTGAACAAATACGTGAGGCAGGCGAGATCGCTATAGACCTAACCCATGACGGACAGTCTATTAAGTTTCCGCCAGGAAAAAGTTTCCCAGAGCCAATAGCGTTTAACGTTGTTCCCTTCTGTGGGGCATTAGTTGAAGATGAATTAATGGAAACAAACGAAGAACGAAAACTTCGAGACGAAAGCAGAAAAATCCTTGAAATTAATGATCTAGCTGTCACAGCAACCTGTGTCAGGGTCCCAGTTTATACTGGACATTCACTAGCAATAACAGCTGGGTTCAAGAATCATATAACTGCTCAAAGAGTGAAAGATATTCTTAGTAAAGTTCCAGCAGTCGTTCTTGAGGACATTCCCACCCCTTTGAAATCTGCAGGAGTTGACCCAACATTCGTAGGACGTATCAGACCAGATACAGTCCTTGAAAACGGAATTAACTTATTTCTCTCAGGCGATAATTTGCGAAAAGGTGCCGCATTAAATGCCATTCAAATAGCTGAGTCACTACTTAGTTAGGTAAATCTCTACGGTGGGTTAGTTACATATCGATCAATGGCTTCTTCCACATCAACGCCAACTTGATTTGCTAACGAAAATACCCATGCGATCACATCCCCGAATTCGTGTACTTGTTGATCATGAGTTCCTTTCCTAATTGCTTGAGCGAGCTCTCCAACTTCTTCTGCTAACCAGGCGACTGACATTGCAATACCGCGCTCTCGATCCTTTTCACCGTAAACATTTTGTATATGACTTTGAAATTCTGAAATCTGCATAGACACCCTTCACATAACTAAGAAAAGACTATGTTGTGGACGCCAAAGATATGTTGACCCCTCAATAGAATCTAAGAGATAGTGCGTATGGTTTATTAATGTTTACAATACGCTCAGGCATGAAATACGGGTAGTGGCGCAGGTTGGTAGCGCGCCTCGTTCGGGACGAGGAGGTCGTGGGTTCAAATCCCGCCTACCCGACTAAAAATTTAGAGAAGTGATTTTGCTAGTTTACGTAAACGCAAAGCATTAAGTGGCTTTACAAGCTCACAATCCGCTTTTGCCTCATTGGCAATCCAAGTATCTGCTTCGCGATCTAACAACAAAATGATTTTTAATGGTTTGATTCTTCCAGCAGTGATTTCATGTCTTAAGTCAAGACTGGCAGCTACGCCTCCCATATTGCCAATCTGTAAATCTAAAATAACAAGATCCGGCTCTAATTCAGCGGCTACTTCTCGGACATCCTCACCACGTTTCACTCGACTAACGGAAGTTTCTGGCCCTAACAAAGCAGCAAAAGCTTCTTGTGCAGTCTCATCAGAATCAGTAGCTAGAAGAACTCTATCCATAGCTAAACACTATCGTCCAAATACCTTCAACTCTATTCACACCCTAAAGTTTGGTTCCTTGCTGTCATCAAATGGGCTATACAAACATGAGTTTTCGCTTTACTATTACCACTAAACAATCTTTCTTATTTAAAAGAGGACATCTATGTTAGAAATCAATATTGAAGGCAATAACGATTTCTCAATGTGTCGACCTTCTGGTGAAATTGACGCTTATACCGTTGATGAGTTTAGAGATGCATTGAGCTCACTAGCAACAGTATCAAAGCTACTTATTGATCTTAGTAACGTACCATTCATGGACTCTGCAGGTCTAGGCGCATTAATTGGAAGTATCAGAAAAGCAGGCGAAAATAATGGTCAAATCGTTGTTTCATGCGAGAGAGAATCATTGTTGGGCTTACTCAAAACAACGGGTTTCGATCAAATCGTAACTGTCACTGAGTCAGTTAACGAAGCCCTTGATGTCTTAGGGGAATCTGAAGACATATAAGATAAAGATATGCGACTTACCCCTTTCGTTAGGACTCTAGATTCCTCGCGTTTGAAAATTTTCTTATTGATAACACTTGTTTTGAGTTATTCGCTCTTGTCGGCCGAACAACTCCACGGGCAAGAAAGCCAAGAATCACTCAATCCTGGTTATGTAGAAGTATTTGAAGTGAGTGGCTTACTTGATGATGTTCTCGCCTCAGCTCTTGAAAATTCAATCATTGATGCTCAAAATAACGGAGCAAATGCTTTGATTTTGCAAATGAATTCAAAACAAGCTGTGATTTCCGATCAAAGGCTAATAGCGCTGGGACAAGCGTTTATGGATTCTTCCATCCCAATAGAAGTTTGGGTTGGCCCCTCGGGCTCAACTTCTCAGGGGAAAGTTGCTCAATTAGCTCTTTTAGCTGATTCACTTGGTGTATCTATAGGGTCATCAATCGGGAAAACAGGTAAAAATGTCTTCTCAAGCATGGAATTGAATGTTTCTTATCAAGAAAAAATTGAAATTTTACGAACTAGCACTCTTCAGTGGGATGAAGCTATTCAAGCTAATCTGGTTCAGTGTAATCGAGTGGAAATTGATGAGTTAGGTAAAGCTTTGACTGAGAAAGAGCAGCTTGCTAGGTGTGCAAACCCTACTCTTGGAGATTTTCTTGTTAATCGTGATAGTTTCGTTTCAGAAGTGATTCAGACAGATGATGGCCCTCGACTATCACCTCTTACAAAAACGAAAATTAATCGTTTAAATCTAGTTGATCAATTAATGCACACCGTTGCGAGTCCCCCTATAGCTTACCTGCTTCTTGTTTCTGGATTAGCACTCTTATTATTTGAATTCTTTTCAATAGGAGTTGGTATCGCAGGAGTAATTGGTGCAATTTCGGTAGCGTTAAGCGCATACGGCTTAACAATTCTTCCATTCCGGCTATGGGCTTTATTACTTATAATCTTTTCAATGCTCGCCTTTGCCATAGATATTCAAACGGTCGTCCCAAGAGTTTGGACATTGATAGGTCAAATAATGTTCACAACTGGAACAATCTTTCTGTACTACGAAATAAATGTACAAATGTCTTGGATACCCATGTCGGTAGGCATTATCGGATTCCTAGTGCTCATGACTAGAGGAATGCCAATCATGATCAGAGGAAGGTTTGCAACAACACAAATAAATAGGGAATAGATTAAAGCGATTTTTGAGTAGATGACTGAATTTTGGTCAAATTTTTATTTTTTTCTTGCCCAATGAAAAAACTCTGACTAGGTTCCCTTTGAGGGAGGGTCATGAGCGTAGTTCTGAATGATCAAAGATGGCAGGTTCGTGCTGCTTGTCGCGGTCCTCAGATAAAGATCTTTTTTCCTCCGTCACATTTTGAAAGAAAATCCGACAAAAGAGAGCGTGAAAGTCGGGCAAAACTGATTTGTCAAACATGTTCAGTGAAAAATGATTGCTTAAACTTCGCACTTCGCATAGGAGAACAGCATGGAATATGGGGAGGGCTTAATGAAACAGAGCGAAGACAGATAACCCCAATAAGCTAATAATCGTTTGTTTAACTGAAAAGCTAAGACCAGTTCTAAATAATCCCTAATGCGACTTGAATCATCTCGTCAAATGTGGATTCCCTGTCTTTAGAGCTCATTATCTCCTGTCGAATTATGTCATCACTAACAGTCACAAGAGCTAGTGCCTGAGTGCCCTCTGCCTGCGAGAGTGAATACAAACCTGCTATCTCCATTTCAACTCCAAGAATTCCATGCCTTGTTAGCTTAGAAAATAGTTCAGGGTCAGGTCCATAAAATAAATCGCTGGTAAAAACAGGTCCAACAGCCATCGATATTCCTGCATTATTTGCAACATTTACTGCTGAGTAGAGTAATTCCCAATCTGCTATGGAAGGAAGACTTAGGCCATCATTTAGCTTTTCAATTGCAGCAGAGTCAGTTCCGGCAGCGGATGCACAAATTAGGTCACCTAAACGAACAGATTCATTTAATCCTCCGCAACTGCCAACTCGTATCAATTTCTTGACCCCAAAAAACCTGATCAATTCCGTGTAGTAAATCAACGCAGAAGGAACTCCCATCCCAACTGATTGAACCGAAACGGGAGTCCCGTTGAATTCTCCAGTAAACCCTTCAGCGCCTCTCACAGAATTAACTAATTTAACGTTTGTTAGATAATTTTCAGCTATAAATCTAGCTCTTTTGGGATCCCCCGGTAGAAGAACTGTAGGTGCATAATCACCATGAATGCCTTCAAGGTGAGGTGTTGGTCCAGAATCCATATTTCTCATTACCTTCACTTATTTCTCTTATAAACATAGCGTTATGCTTAACAGGTGTCATATGGTTTCGGTTAATCTTTTCCCTGCTAACCGAACATCATTTCTTCTAACTGTTGCACCTATCTGATCTAAATAGTTAAGAAGCGGAAGCACATATTTTCTCGTGCTATCTAAGGCTATGCGAACCTCTCCGACAGTTATTCCTTCTGGATTTTTGTTCAGAAGCACTTGTATCTTTCTCGCCGCACTTGTAACTGCTTTTTGTGAATAGAAAATCCCATTCTGCTCGATAATAAATCCCCGACGCACTAATTCACGTAATTCTCTTGGATCTACGCCATCTGCATCTGGTGGTTTAAAGAGGTTCGATTCCAATTGTTCCAGATAAGGATGGTCTGAAAAGTTATCTGCCCCTTCTACCCGAAGGTAATTACCTTCAATCAAAACTCCTTCAAGTAGGCCTATTGCAGCTCGCTCGAATTGATCAAGTGATGTTATATCAATACCTAAATTTCCAGCAGTTAGTAGCCTTTGAGATAAATCAGTAATCATGTCCTCAAGACAGTTTGGATCAACGATCCATCCAGGCACATCTTCGCCTCTGCGCACTCCAGTTAGTGCCTCAAGATGAGAGGGGGTTATCCATTTATGTTCACTGATTACTCTGTCTATTGAGCTATCAGGCTTTGCCTCTGCTGCTCGCAGAATGGGATCAGGGTCTAATACTATCGCACCGCCTATAGTCTCATTTCTTCCGCTTTCTCTGAGAATAAGTCGATCACCCAACATAAGAGGTAACTTCTCATCCATGTACACACGAATCAAACCTTTGCTTCCAGCAGTGATTACTTCACCGCCGAGTACTCGAACCTTTACAAATTGTTCCTTTGTACCGATGTATGCCAGATAAGCGCCACGCCGCGATACCTCATGTTCAATATTTGGAAGAACATCTAATTCAGCATCGAATGTTGATGCAAGAAACCATTGTTCAGGATTAGTGATAACACTTCCTCTTCCAATCCTTCGATGATCAATATTAGCTAAGTTAATAGCAACACGAGATCCTGGGCTTATATTTGAAATTTGCTCATCGTGAGACTGAAGAGAGCGGATTTTCGTTACAAAATTCTCTGGATTGATAACAATTTCATCATTAACTTTTAGTGAACCACCAGTGAGAGTTCCTGTTACGACTGTTCCAGTACCTTTTATTGTAAATACTCTGTCAATCCAAAGACGAGGTCTATCATGATCTTCCGCAACAGGAGTATCCTCCAACATATTTTCTAATTCTTTTAACAAGGAATCAATACCTGTGCCCGTGACGCTGTCAACTGGAATAATAGGTGCACTCTCAAGGAAAGTGCCTTCTAAGCGGTCTTTTATTTCAAGGGTAACAATTTCACGTAAGTCATCATCTACCAAAGAAATCTTTGTGAGAGCAATTAAGCCCCTCCTCACTCCTAATAGATTCAATATGTGAAGATGCTCTTCGGATTGGGGTTTCCATCCCTCACTACTATCAACAACGAAAAGGCACGCATCAACTGCTCCAACGCCTGCAAGCATGTTTTTTAAAAATCTTTCATGGCCTGGAACATCAATGAATGAGATCAAGCCATTATCGCTTCTATCAGCTTTAGCGAAACCTAAATCAATAGTTAGTCCTCTACGCTTTTCTTCTGCCCATCGATCTGGGTCAACTCCGGTCAAGGCATTTACCAAGGTAGATTTCCCGTGATCAACATGACCGGCTGTACAAATAACGTGTTTCTTCACAATCCTAGATAATCTGCTTCAATGATGACTTCACTTGATCATCTAAAGAAGGGTGAATAGTTCTTAAATCAAGAAGAGTCTTCCCGTCTTCGACTCGTGCAATAATTGGTAAATTATTTGCGGTTCCATCTCGGAGTTCCTTTGAAATATCATGATCTATTTGAATACCAAACGATGGGATTTCGACGCTAGGAAGCGTTCCTCCACCGGGTACGGAATTGAGTGGAACAGGAATTCCAATTTTGAGTTGCTCTGCTCGTCTTTGAAGTTCATCTTTAGTAGTTAAAGCCATTTTCCAAAATGGGATATCAGTCCAATTACGGTTGAGATATTTATGGCAAAGCTCTTGAAGAGATGAGATAACTAAAGACCCAGGTCTGACTGCTCTAGCAAATGGGTGGTCAAGACACTTTTCTATGAGATCTGCTTTGCCAGCTATGATTCCGGCTTGCGGTCCCCCTAGTAACTTATCTGATGAAAAAGTGACAATGTCAGCTCCTTGAGCGAGCGTTTGTCGAGCACCAGGTTCTCCTATAAGCCAGTTGGGAGGACCACTCTCAAGCCAAAAGCAATTTTCGTCTAATAACCCCGATCCAATATCTGCTACGAGAGGTACACCGAGTTCAGCTAATTCTCTGATCTCAGCAGATTCTGTAAAACCAACAATTTTGTAATTTGATTGATGGATTTTCATAATCATTGAAACGTCACGGTGAGCGTTAATAGACCTTTCGTAATCTTCCCGCCGTGTCTTATTGGTTGTTCCGACTTCAACCAGATATGCACCAGATAATTCAAGAACATCTGGAACCCGAAAACCTCCGCCTATTTCTACCATTTCTCCTCTGGAAATTGCTACACCTTTCTCATGCGCTAAAGCAGAAAGAATAAGTAGCACCGCTGATGAACAGTTATTTACCACCATAGCTGCCTCTGTTTCACATAAATTTGCAAATAAGCGACCCAAATATCCTTGTCGAGATCCTCGAGAACCTGAGTTTAAATCAAGCTCAAGATTTACTGGATTTCCGGAGAAAGTTGTCGGCCAGGACGCACGACCGAGATTTGTGTGCAAAAGCACGCCGGTTGCATTGATAACTTCTTGAAGTGCTAATTTTCTAAGTGTTTCAACCCGTTCATCTAAACTTTCCCATATCCCCTCATCTATCGCTCTTCTTACTTCTTCCACGAGAAGAGGTCGAGGTATTCCTGAGTTGGAATAGGTTTCTACTAATTCGTTTACAGAAGGGGGATAATTATCCATATATTGACTCTAGGACGATTCAAACCATTTTTTCATAAAAGAATTTAATGAAATCTAAAAAATAACCCACTCGTAACTTTAGTCAAAGGTTAAGAAACAACTCATAGAATAAAATGATGATTCTTTTGTTTCTACTTTTCATAATTATTCCGATTGCAGAACTATATGTGATTATTAAAGTTGCTCAGAACACAGGCGTATTTAATTCGATCCTCCTGTTAATAATGGTGAGCTTTATAGGAGCTTGGCTAGTTCGGGCACAAGGAATAGGAATAATTCGAAAAATCAAAACCCAATTAACTATGGGGCAAATACCAAACAAAGAGCTAGTCGATGGTGCTTTAGTTCTCTTTGCTGGAGCATTGATGTTAACTCCTGGATTCTTAACTGATGCTTTAGGTCTGCTTTTGCTATTTCCACTAACAAGGCATATTTTTCGAGGCCTTATCATCAGCAGGTTTAAACAAAGAGCTTCAATATTTGATAAATCAAATTATAACGAGAGCAAAAAAAATAATTCTCGCAATTCTTTCTTCTTCTATCGGAATGATCAAGGTAGAATTATAGACCTACACGCAGAAGATAATGGCGAAGAGTATCCTCCCGAATCACAGGATGACTAAGAAAGGTCTCAACGGTTTTTTAACACATGGAAGAAGAAAAGGAAGAAGGACCGGAGCAGATAGTTCCTGGAGTTGCTCGGGCGTTAAGTCCATTGGTGCGAAGAATTCTTGCATTAAATCCAAGCCCCCAAAGGTCATACGGAACTAATACGTATCTCATAGGCATTGATGAGATTGTTGTTATCGACCCGGGTCCGGAAAATAGCGTCCATTTGGACTCTGTAATAGGTTGCGGTGGAGATCGAATCAAATGGGTCACTAGCACATGCTCTGATCCAGAGCATGCTGGGGCAATTGATGCCCTAATCGAACGCACAGGAGCTAGAAGATTAACTCCACAAGATGGCGACACAATTTTGGGAACCGAGTTCAGAATTACTATCCACGATATGGACGGTCCAGTTACTGATCACAAATCGTTTCTATTAGAAGAAGAGAGAACTCTAATTTGTGGAAAGCTAATTTCAGATGATCAGTCGATCCCTCTAATCTCAGGTTCCTCCAATCTTTCGGCGTACCACCAAAGTTTTCAGAAGATACAAAAAATGCGGTTAAAGAGATTCGCTCCAGCTTTTGGTCATGTGATTGAAGACCCCAAGAAAGCTGTATCTTCTGCTATTCAATCTTTTGATAAGACTGATCAAGACATCTTGAAAGCTTTGAAGAAAGGTGCCAGGACTCCAACCGAAATCGCAACCGCAAGTGCTTCAAAGGGCTCAAACACGGAAGATATTGAAAGCCTAGCTGAATCGGTGCAAGTTCATTTGACGAAACTCGCTGAAGAAAAATCAGTTAAGCATCTGAAAGCTGGATGGGCGATTCGTTAACTATTTGAGATCGTTACCGAAGTCTCTAAGGAACCATGAGCCGTGCAATCTATTGGATTGACCTTTGGAACTGCAGCAAGTACCTCGTCAACAATCAGATTTAAAGATTCAGCGGCATATCCCTCTCCGAGAATTACTGGAACTCCGGTATCCGAGCCGCTACTCACGAATGGATCAATCGGAATCGAGCCAAGTAAAGGAACGCCAAGTTCTTGCGCAAGCTTTTCTCCCCCTCCTGTTCCAAATATCTCATAGCGGTTGCCTTCTTCATTAATAAAAGCAGACATATTTTCAATTACTCCAGCGATTCGTAAATAGTAACTTTGTGCCATGCTAGCTACTCGAGTTGCTACAGTTTGTACTGTTTTAGATGGGGTGGTGACAACGATCATGTCTGATTTTGGAAGCATTTTTGCCAATCCCATTTGTACGTCACCAGTTCCTGGAGGCATATCGATCACTAGATAATCCATATCTCCCCACTCCACATCTTCCAGAAAATGGCGGACAGCACGATTCAAAATTAAACCCCGCCAATTAAGTGATGCCTTGTTTTCATCAACTAAAAATCCCATTGAGATAATCTTCAACGTACCGGCCCCTACATTTTTAACTAAGGGGACAATCTTTTTCGTTTCTTCATTACCAGCTAGTCTTCCCTCAACTCCAAGCATTTGTGGAATAGAAAACCCCCAAATATCAGCATCAAGAACGCCAACTGTAAAACCTCTTGAAGCTAATCCAGTAGCAATATTTGCAGTTACTGAAGATTTACCGACGCCACCTTTCCCTGATGCGATCATAATTGATTTCGTTGTCCGAGGAATTTGAGTCACGACATCTTCCTTTGACAAATTGAAACGCGCTCGATCCATTGTTTGTGCTCGTTCTTCGTCTGTTAACTCAGTCCACTCAATCTTCACGCTCGAAACTTCCGAGATGTTTTTCATTCTCAACCGAACATCCTTTTGAATTTGGGCTTTAAGAGGACATCCTTCGGTTGTTAGAGCAATCGTTATCTGTAGGTCCCCGGTCTCTTTGAAGTCAATTTCCTTAACCATTCCTAGATCAACAATGTCCGAGCCAAGTTCTGGGTCTACGACTCCTCTTAGTTGATTTATGACTTTCTTTTTAATTTCAAGACCGGATTGATCTATTCCCATAAAAAAATCATACAAAGTTTTTTGCACAACCCTTTTCTCTCTGCCTTAGTTTCTTGTAAAATGGTAAAAGCCTATTAATTGGAGTTAGAAGTGATAACACTTACAGATTCAGCAACCACAAAAGTAGATCAATTAATTAAAGATGAGGGTGAAGATAATCTGGCGCTTCGCGTAGCGGTAAGACCAGGGGGATGCTCAGGTTTTAGCTATGAAATGTATTTTGATTCAGACATAGCTGATGACGATGAAACATTAAGCTTTGGATCTATAAGAGTTGTCGTTGACCCATCAAGTTCAATGCTTCTACAGGGTGCCACGCTTGACTATAAAGATGGCCTTGACCAGTCGGGATTCAGCATTGATAACCCAAATGCCCAAAAAACTTGTGGGTGCGGACAAAGCTTCAGTTAATTAGAGATAAAGCATTCTCCATTTCAAGCTTGTCAAACATGTAATCGAGGCGTGAAACCACTGTGTTTTTGCTATTAGCGACTATTAAACTTGGCTCGAAGGTCATTCCATAGTCTCTTATTGCCGGAGATAATAAACTTTGAAAGCTATTTGCTTCTGCTATTTTTTCGGGGTCAATATAGACTTCAGCATGTATGACATTGAGCTTATTAGTGTTCTCTCCAAGAAGCTCTATCAATATTTCTAGAGAAGGGCCGCATATACTTGTCTGGCAAAAACCTGGTGTAGAAATTAGCAGAACAGTTGGTAAAGAATTTGAGAGTGCTTCTTCAATAGTCACATAGTGGTAAGGGCAGGGATCAAATCGAGTGCAAATTACTGAGAAATTTAAGGGGTTATTAAAAGTGGGTATCTCTGTTTTGCGCAATAGGTCCCCGGTTTGTACTAAGTTGACATCACCTTTATCTGAAACTAGAAAAGAAAGCGATTGAGGACTCTTATCGATTACGTAAGCTACTTTATGAAGTCCTACTTCGTTTGATTCAAAGAACATAGGGAAATACGGAGTCGGAATCCCTTTACTAAACTCTTTTAATTCAAGTTCAAGTAACTTTCCTGATGGGAATTGCAAAGTTATTGGAATTGACCTTGGGACATTATTCACTATTGGAATTCCATCAGACCCATAAAGCAAAAAAGGAGCTCGTTGAGGCACTCCTTTAATGATTGTTGATGGACTAATAAGGCCATCAGCAAAACCACTTTTTAAGTAACGCAGACTACTAATTGAAGGGTCTTCAGGGCCCACAATATTTTGCGAGCATGCTACTGAAAGTGCCATGGTCCCAGTACCTAAGAGAAATAACCTTCTAGATAAAGCTTTGCTGTCAGCATTTATAACCTTGGAAAACATTATTAAATTCTACTATCCCTTAGCAAGAGTTTGCTAAGAGTCTCATAGTTCATCAATCAGGACAGGTATTCTAAAGATATGTCAAAGCCAATCGGACCATATGCTCCAATATTACAGACAGGAGAATGGTTTATCACATCTGGGCAAATAGGTCTGCATGACGGCGAATTAGTTTCTGGTGGACTTGAAGCTGAATTGATTCAGACATTTAAAAATCTTAAAGCTCTTCTAACTAATGAGGGCCTCACACTACGAAACATAGTTAAGACGACTGTTTTTCTTGTTGATATAGATGACTATCAGCTCATGAATACTATTTATATACAAGAATTTGGTTCGCATAGGCCTACGCGTTCTGCTGTTGCTGTCACAGCCTTACCGCTTGGAGCTGTTGTGGAGATTGAGGCTTGGGCTAGAATAGAGATAGCTGATCAAACAGCGAGTGCGCATAGGAGCTAATTCATGATTGGAACGATAGTCATTATCATTTTGCTAATCGTTATCGTACCAGTATCTATCATTATGACAGGATTGTTGTTTAGTGGGTTACTTGGAACTGTCTTGCAAAAAGAGGTTGATAGCGAAAATCAAGGGACTGAACTTTACGATTTAAGTCAAAAAGATTTTTATCATAAACCCAGTAGCTAGAAGTCTTGTCTTAAATTTCCATTTTTTTTGATTAAGAACCCCATCTGGATTGACCAAAGCTGTACCCCACAGAACGGATTGTTTGGATTAATCCTGCGTGTTCTTCACCTAATTTTGATCTTAGCCTTCTGATATGAACGTCTACTGTTCGAGCCCCACCAAAATAGTCATACCCCCAAACACGTGATAACAATGTCTCTCTACTAAAAACTTTCCCCGGGTGTGAAACTAAAAATTTTAACAACTCATATTCCATGTAAGTTAAATCAAGAGGACGTCCGTTGACAGCTGCTTGGTATGTTTCGAGATTTAAGATCAGATCACTATGAGTTAAGACTTCACCTCGACTGTCAACGCCTTGGGACCAGAAGAGATGTTTCAATCGAGCTTCTAATTCTTGATGTCTAAAAGGGGTCAAAATAAAATCATCAAATAACTCATCTCGGAGTTCTAATTGACCTAATTGTGTCGCATTTAAGAGAATTAAAATACCTTGCTGAGGCTTTGGTTTTTTTCGTAAGAATCTAGCAAACGCAAAAGCACCATTAGGGTCCTCATCAGCAACAATAACCGCCCCTGCCCATTCTTGATCTGTTGATTGTTCATCAGCAATTGTTGAATTGGCGACTGCCTTCCATGAAAAGCCCGCAAGGTCAAGTGATTGTGCTAGTTCTGGCGGAGGTGGGTCTGGGTACACAAGCAAAGGAGACATCTTTTCAACTCTTCTGGATAAGTGTTATTTGTTGATGTAACGAAATTTTCATTTGTATAGAGTTATTTGAGTTTGTTTTTTTGTTTTCCATCACCACACCGGCAAGTATTGTTCAATTTCGAATGGAGTGACTCGTCCCTGATAGAGTTCCCATTCAGATCTTTTGTTTCTTAGGAACCATTCAAAAATATGTTCGCCCAAGGCATTAGCTACAAGATCAGAATCCTCCATAAGGTCTAATGCTTGCCGCAAATCTTGAGGAAGTTTTCGTAAGCCAGATGAACGTGCTTCAACTCTATTGAGTGACCAAAGATTATCATCGGCTTCGCTGGGAAGTTCGTAGCTCTCTTCAATACCTTTTAGACCGGCAGCAAGGATAACAGAGTATGCTAGGTACGGATTAGCAGCTGAGTCAAGAGCTCGATATTCAATTCTTGTAGAGGAGGCTTTTCCTGCTTTGTGAACGGGGACACGAACAAGTGCAGATCGATTATTTCTTGCCCAACTTACATAAACAGGGGATTCATAACCAGCTATCATTCGTTTATAACTGTTTACAAGCTGATTAGTTACCGCTGTGAACTCTGGAGCATGATGAAGGACCCCGGCCATGAACTTACGGGCTGTATCCGAAAGGCCCATGGGATCACCTGAATCGTGGAACGCATTCACATCGCCTTCAAAGAGAGACATATGCGTGTGCATCCCAGACCCCTGACCTTTATCTAAGGGTTTTGGCATAAATGTTGCATGAATGCCTGCATCCAAAGCTATCTTACGAACGATTAAACGCAGGGTCATGATGTTGTCGGCCATGTCGAGTGTTTCGGTATAACGAAGATCAATTTCATGTTGGCTGGCATTATCTTCATGAAATGAATACTCAACTGGTATACCCATGGCTTCGCACATTGCTAATGTTCGGCGTCGTAGGCTACTTCCAAGATCAAGTGTCGTTAGATCAAAATAGCCTGCGTTGTCGAGAGGAATAGTATCTCTTGAGCTTTCAAAGTAGAAGTATTCAATTTCTGGAGCAGTGAAAAATGTAAATCCCTTTTCTTTTGCTTGTTGAAGATTCCTTCGTAATACGTGGCGAGGATCACCAGCAAAGGGAGTTCCATCAAGATTATGGATGTCACAGAATATCCGACCAGTTGGTTCCGAAGGATCTACCCATGGCAATAGTTCAAAACTATTGGCATCGGGAATCGCTAATACATCACTTTCTTGAACTCTGCTAAAACCATCAATAGCAGATCCATCAAAATGTAAACC
Organism: bacterium; assembly: GCA_002713605.1. Next base: position 3,736 of record PATL01000006.1, on the reverse strand, counting down.
CTCTTCAAAAGCAGCTTCAAGTTCTGCTGGGGAAATAGCCAGTGATTTTAATTGTCCAAGGACGTCGGTGAACCACAAGCGAATAAGACGCACCCCTCGCTCTTCCACTGTTCTTAATACGTAATCTTTTTTGGGTTCCATATATTATTTCTAACCAAATTACAGCAAAAGTCCCCTTATCAAAGTCAAATTAACACTCTGTTAACATTTCTTTGTCACTTACGCTCTAGAGTCGTGTTAACTGTAAATAGATGATTTACTAACTATTTNNTTAAGTNATCTNNNTATTTCAGTCTTTGAANAAGAATGGAGAAATCAATTGACCTACCGAGCTGAATATCTCTGGATTGATGGCACAGANCCAACNGCNGAGATANGATCAAAAACAAAAATCCTAGNTGANGGCGANGAACCAGGTATCTGGGGATACGACGGGTCGTCGACAAATCAAGCAACTGGTGATAATTCCGACGTTGTATTAAAACCTGTATTTCAATGTCCGGACCCAATCCGCGGAGGAAATAACATCCTGGTGATGTGTGAAACATTCCTTACGGATAAGGAAACTCCGCATCCAACGAACACGCGTGCACTTGCTAGACAAGCCGAAGAAAAGTATGGGAACCAAGATCCCTGGTTCGGTTTAGAGCAAGAGTATACGATGATCGACCCATCAACAGGTTGGCCAGCGGGTTTCCCACCAAATGGATTTCCAGCTCCTCAGGGCCCGTACTACTGTGGCGTAGGCGCACTTAAAATACATGGCAGAGATGCAGTGGAAGAACACACGACTCTTTGCATTGAAGCTGGGCTTAAAATATCTGGTACTAATGCAGAAGTAATGCCAGGACAATGGGAGTTTCAAATAGGTCCAGCCGGAACTGTTGAAGTTGGCGACCACTTATGGATCGCTCGTTACCTACTTTATAGAGTTGGGGAAAAGCACAATGTTGAGATAAGCATTGAAGCGAAACCCATGAAAGGTGACTGGAATGGGGCAGGTATGCACACTAATTTCTCAACTCAAGCCATGAGAGATGGTTTTGATGCAATCACAACAGCATGTGAGGCACTCGGAGCACCCGGAAAGCCAGAAGAGCATTTAACAGGTTATGGAGTGGGTATCGAAGACAGGTTAACTGGAGAGCACGAAACCCAGAGATTTGATCAGTTCAGCTATGGCGTATCTGACAGAGGAGCTTCCATTCGAATTCCTTGGCAAGTCGCCGAGGATCAAAAAGGATACCTCGAAGACCGTAGGCCAAATGCNAATGCCGACCCGTATGTGGTTGCGGCTCTTATGACAAATACTGTTGGAGAGGCCTTAAGCTAAGGCCTCTCTCAGGAGCTTCCTAAACGTATTTAAGCTCTTGGTTATCTAAGACTGATCGGTAATAACAACTCGATCGGAACTTTCCAGATTCATCCTTAGTGTGGCAGGCTCCCTGCCCTTGAGGTGTCACAAGATAAAGTAATGAGTTCTGCTCACAATTTATCCGGACCTCGTTGACTGCAAGTACGTCTCCTGATGTAGCACCTTTGTGCCATAATTCTTCCCTGGATGTGCTGAAAAAGACGGCTTCGCCGCGTCTAAAGGTCTCCGCGACAGCTTCGTTATTGGCATACGCCACTATAAGAACTTCCTTCGTGACAGCATTCTGAACGACGACTGGTATAACTTTATGTCCACTGANCCCAATCTTTGACAACTTATCAAAATCAATTTTTAAACTGGTGCTTAATTCAATCTGGTTTGGTTCACTCACATACACAGTTTACTTCCTGACACTGCAAAGACTGCCACCTTTCTAACTCGAAGTGATAATAAATTAGTGCAATCTCTCTTTCCCAAGTATCCACACCTAGGTAATAGCCTCTAACCTTGGACACATGGCTACATTAAGAATTGCAGCTTGCCAGTTGAACCTTAACGTTGGTGATCTTTCCGGCAACAAAAAAAAGATTCTTTCTGCATATACAAATGCCCAAGATCAGGGTTCTGATATTGCAGTATTTACAGAACTTGCAGTTAGTGGATATCCACCCGAAGATTTGCTGCTCAAAAGAGGTTTTGTGCACGACACCCAAGAAATGCTCAAAGAAATAGCGAGCCACACTTCTGATTGTGTTGCCGTGCTTGGATTTGTCAACGGTCAAGCCGCAGCTGCTGACCCAGTTAAAAGAACATCAAACGCAGCAGCCATTTGCTTTAACGGAAAGGTAGTGGGCACTTACAGCAAACGAGCTCTTCCAGATTATGGAGTTTTTGATGAGGAGAGATATTTCACACCCGGAAATGAACCGTTGCAAATCTATAAAATACGCGGAGTTAATATCGGGATAACCATTTGCGAAGATATCTGGATACCAAACGGAATAAGTACTGATCTTGCTGCATTAGGCGCTCAAGTGATCTTAAATTTAAATGCTTCACCGTATGAAAAAGAGAAACTACAGACGAGAGAAATGGTTCTCAAAGAACGAGTAGAGGAAACGAAGATACCAATTGTTTACGTTAACCAAGTCGGAGCGCAGGATGAATTGGTTTTTGATGGAGGCTCGTTTGTAATGAACTCCCAAAAGGAGATTTTTGCTCGAGCTTCACAATTTAAAGAAGAAGTTCTTATATTCGATATTGAAGTGCAAAAGCAGAAGACTACAAAAAAAGAAAACCTCGTGCAAATAACTTCAGAGTTGAGAAAAGAGGCCGCCGTAAATGCGCCACCTCTTCCTGTTCTTACTGAAGAGGAACAAACATGGAACGCTTTGTGTTTAGGAACAAGAGATTATGTGAAGAAAAATGGTTTCACTGATGTGTGTTTGGGCTTATCGGGTGGCATCGATTCTGCAATTGTTGCTGCTATTGCCTGTGATGCCATAGGGCCAGACCATGTCCACGCTATTATGATGCCTTCTCGCTTCTCAAGTTCCCATTCAGTGAGCGATGCTCAAGCCTTAATCAACAATCTCAAATGTCACCAGATGAATATACCTATTGAGCCAGCTCACGATGCTTTTCTTAGCATGACAGAAGACTACTTTGCTGATCTTCCGGAAGGGATTACCGAGGAAAATATTCAATCTAGAATCCGCGGCACTCTACTTATGGCCCTATCCAACAAGTTTGGATGGCTAGTTCTTACAACAGGAAATAAAAGTGAACTAGCTGTTGGTTACTCCACATTATATGGGGACACTGCTGGAGCCTTTTCTGTGATCAAAGATCTATGGAAAACAGAAGTCTTCTCTCTATCTAGTTGGAAAAATAAGATTACAGGCTATGAAGTAATTCCTAAGACAATCATAGCAAAACCCCCATCTGCTGAGCTGAGACCAGATCAAAGAGANGACCAGACTCTTCCNGATTATGNGATNNTAGATGAACTACTTAAAGAGCTNGTNGAAAATGATGTTGTTAAACATGAACTTTTGAANATGGGTNANGACCCTGAAGTNGTNCATCAANTATCTCGCTTAGTTGANNTAGCAGAGTACAAAAGACGGCAAAGCCCCCTGGGGCCAAAAATTTCAAAAAAATCATTTGGGCGCGACAGACGACTACCAATAACCAATGCTTACATTGGCGATAATCGTCAGATGGATGAAATTTAAAATTTTAAAGACACTAATCAATTTAGACATTAAAAATTTTTGTGTAATGAGTTTGCGAGTAGCTTCTATCTCGGTAGATTGAAACTGCGGAGCGTGAGACACAAATGAGTTTCACACGATATGA
>PATL01000005.1 GCA_002713605.1 bacterium | reverse complement strand
ATTGGCGACATCTAAGGGCATACCTGGCCTATCGAGAATTGGAGATTTAGCTTTCACTATTTCACTTACCTCTTCTATTGCTTCATGGTCATCGGTATAAGCTGCGGCTACTAATGGGGTAACAGTAGATCCAGGGGCAATACAATTTACCCTTACCCCAGACCTGCATAATTCGGCAGCGACGTTCTTTGTTAATCCAACTACTCCATGTTTAGCAGCAGCGTAGACATGAGGGCCAAGGCCCCCAGTCACACCTGCTGTGCTAGCTACATTGATAATTGAGCCTGATTTTTGTTGCTCCATATACGGGGCTGCATGTTTAATTCCGAGAAATGTTCCATAGAGAAGAATGTCTAAAGTTGCTTTGAACTCTGATGCATCTGTTGAAGAGATTGGCCCTCTAGAGCCCACTATTCCCGCATTATTCATCACGATGTCTAAGCTTCCATATGTCGATACCGCAGCTTTCATCAGTTCCTTTACGTCGACTTCCTCTGTCACGTCGCAATACTTAAATGTTGCTTTGTGTCCCATTTCTGCGGAGAGATCTTCGCCAAGTTCCCTTTGGATATCGCCAATTATGACAAGCGCTCCTTCCTCAACAAATCTTTTGACGGTGGCCTTGCCTATACCAGATGCTGCCCCTGTTACGACAGCGACTTTTTCTTTCAACCTCATGATTCCCCTTGCATTTCATTTTGTGGTTCGATCCGCCCCACTCTTTGCCATGCAAAAACAGCAGCAAATAACAAAGCGGTGGTACCTAACCAAGAATAGGCAAAGCTTTCTGTCCAGTCCACAACGAACCCGAATAAGGGCGGTGATGCTAATGCCCCTAAGTAGTATCCGGTCATAGTAATCCCCGTAGCTCTACTGACTGAAAACGGAGCTTTATCTACTATGCATGCATGCATTGTTCCGATAGCTGAGAGTTGCGTTGAGACGCCGACGATAGCGCCTATTATCACCAATTCAATTCCTAGTGTGGGGCCAAGACTAACTAGTACCACTGCAATTGATGAAGAAAATAACAGAGCCATTAACAACTTAACCCTATTTTCGGCACCTACTCTGTCAGCAAAAAAGCCATTACATATCATGGCCAAGACCCCAAAGAAACAAGCTAGAGAAGTTACTGCTCCCGCAAATCCTGAACTTGCGTCAAGAGAATCCTCTAAATATGAAACGATCCACGAGTAAAGAGGCTGAGATCCAGCTATNAGCAGAAAAGAAGCTATCCCGAACCAGTAGAAGCTTGATGGAAGCGCCTTATCGTTACTCTGTTCAACACTATGGAGTGCAAGATTCGGCAGGATAAAAAACGCAGAAATCCCTACACAGACAGCAACTCCCCCATTAACCAGCAGGATATGTTCCCATTTCCATTGCTCTGCAGACCATGGACCTATCGCTGCCGCTAATGCGGCCATGAGCGGCACGCCCGACGTTTTTACAGACATTGCAAGCGTACGCTTTTCTGCTCCGATTACTTTTCCAATCACAACATTGGTTCCAGTGTTTGAAAGCCCATACGCTGCCCCTGCTAGTACGCTGGATATCACCCAAATGCTGTAAGTTCCTATTGCAGCGATTAGAAAAGAACAACACGCGACAATAGCCATATCTATTACGATTGAAGTTCTTGGCCCTATTCGTTCAGTAATTTTCCCTGCAAGAATTGAACCCAAGCCTGTTGCTCCAAAATAAATGCCAACAATCAACCCTACTTTTCCTTTAGAAACAAGTAATTCTTGGCTCAGGACAGTAGCTAGAAAACCAGGGAAAAATCCTAAAGACGCCCCAATTCCGACAGCACCAGCCGAAACGGCTACAACACTTTTTTCCCTAGTACACATGAGGTTTTCTAGAGAACTTGGCTAAATAGAAGCTCGCCAGATTCATCCACGTATCTCAGCGGCTATCTGCTCTCGAAGGCGAATCTTTTGTATTTTGGTTGCGGACATTGGCCATTCCGTTACGAATCGTACGTACCGAGGTATTTTAAAACTTGATAGTTGCCCCTTACAGAATTCAATTATTTCATTTTCAGTTACGACCATTCCTTCTTTAAGTTGGATGAATGCTGCGGGTACCTCAACATATTTATTATCAGGGGCAGAAACCACTTGAGCTAACTGAATTGCAGGGTGATGTGAGAGAAAGCCTTCAATTTCAACTGCTGCAACATTCTCACCGCCAACCTTAAGCATGTCCTTTATTCTGCCGTGATAGGTAACTCTACCCTCTTCATCTAGTGAGCATAGATCCCCTGTCCTGAACCAACCGTCTTCTGTAAATGCCTCTTGATTCTTGTCAGGCGCATTATGGTATCCCTCGAATACACAATACCCCTTTATGAGAATCTCGCCTTGTTCGTTGGCTCCTAGGATTTCGTCAGTTTCTGGATGTCGAATTTGAGCTTGAATACCTCGGAAAAGCTTTCCTGAAGTTTCGGTCCTTTTCTCGAGTGAATCCTCGACATGACCAAATGAAACTACACCGCCACATTCGGTCAATCCGTAAGCACTTATTTGTACAGTGTTAGGCATTCGTTCTTGCATTGAGACAAGAAGGTCCGCAGGACCTACATTGTTGACGATCCGCATGTTGAGTGCATCCGAATCGTAATCAACGTGGTTAAGTAAGGCTTCCATGATTGTAGGAAAGCTNGCAAAATTCAATGTAGCTTTTTCAGATTTCATGTAGGAGAGAGCTAATTTAGGTTCGAAGTATTCCATGGTTAACAAAGCTGCTCCGGCATCAATACATGCTATGAGTGGCAAAACAAAACTCATATGAAACATAGGGAGNGGGTCCCACATTCTATCCATTTCTGTAATCATGAAGCGAGTTCTACCTGCCTCCACAGCCGGTCGAACTAATGCTTCATGTGTAATAGGACATCCTTTGGGATTTGCAGTCGTCCCTGATGTATACATCATCATTGCTACATCACGAACTTTAAGGCGTGAGCGGCTTATCTCTATTTCCTCCACTTCAATATTTTTGCTGAGGTTTACGAATGTTTCTGTGTCAAGCATTCCTCCAGGCATGCGCTCTCCGAATAGGATAATAGATTTTAAATTACGGGCTTCAGGTAGTTGAAGTTGCATTGGATCTGTTTGATTTTCTAAATCTGGAAATGCTTCCTGAAGAAGTTTTACAAAATCCACATGTTCAACTATCCGATCGGTTGTCGCAAGCACCTTTAAACCCGCATCGTCAATCACATAGGCAAGTTCCTTTGCTTTATAGCGAGCGTTAATGGGAACAGGTATTGCCCCAATGAGTTGACTTCCAAGGAGTAGATCAACAAATTCAATGCAATTTGACATCAATATCCCGACAGAATCACCGTCATTGATTCCAATTGCCTTAAGTGACCTCGCAGCTTTTATAGCTCGCTCGTAGAGTTGTACAAATGTAGTTTTTGAGTCAGGAAACACCACGATGTCGGAATCAGGATTTTTATTGACTGCACGTACCAATAAGTCCGGAAGAGTATAGACATCAGAAACAGTTAACAATGGTCCCCCTTAGGAGTCGTCTTGATAGGATGCGAAAATACATTTGGAGATTCACATGTTGACACCTGAAGAGGTAGCCGAAAAACATCTTACCGCAGTCAAAGGCGGAGACCCATTTCTAATGGCTGAAGACTATGCTCAGGATGCACTTTTAGTTAGGGGNGAAGATGTTTTCGCCGGCAAAGAAGAAATACTCAACTACTTTGCAGGAGTTCCGAACAGGATGGGTTCCGGAGTAATTAAATTCATGAAGTTAGAAGTCAATGGAGCGAGTGTCAGCTTCTTTTGGGAAATCACTGATAACAAAACAGTAGTATCTGGAAAAGATGTAATGATTATTAGAAACGGTTTGATCCAGCATCAAGAAGTGACTCTACTAACAGAGGATTTTTAGCTTTCGGATCTGCCTTCCATGATCCCATCAGCACCTGGGAGCCACGACGCGACTCCAGCAACTGGTATTGCACAAATTACTGATTCGACAATTTCTGCTTCGGATGCTCCGGCTTTTCTTGCGCCATTCGCATGAACGTTCACGAATCTAGATGAAAATTCTGCTGCATTAACAGTACAAAGAAGCAGNTCTACATTCTTGGCGTCGAGAAGATTCTCTGCAAGGCTAAATTCCCTCATCAATACATAACCTTCAAGCGCTCGAGGAGCATCGTCTGCCATGAGTTCCACATACGGAGGGATAAATCCGAAATAACCTTCAAAATATTCAAGGCAACTGTCACGGTCAAGCTCAAAATCCGGCATAACTTGAGATTCAACTTCAATTGCGTCGTTATAGATTTCGTTAACAGCGGCAGTGAATCTTGAGTAGATAGCTTCCCCTCTACTGATAAAAACAGTCAAGGCTGCTCCTCGCGCATCGTTTAAGGACAGACCAAGTTCCTTTGATCTACGAAGCTCTTCAAGAAGGAGTTGGTCATGGCCTTTTACAGCTGCTGCAGAAGCCATGAAAAGCGCCTTGGCCCAAGCTGGTAAGGCACCATCACGATCAGTTACGTCACGCAAACGAGCATAACCCTCTGCAAATTTTTGTGATTTAGCCGCAATTTCGCCCGAAATCAGGACTCTACTTCCTAATGTTTTATGATCGGCATTTTCTCCCATAATTCTCCTTTATAGTTTCGAGACTTCTCCGCCATCGATTACGAAACATGCCCCTGTAACGAAGTCGGATATAGGCGAGAGCAGATAGGAAACCATCGGAGCAATTTCTTCAGGAAGTCCCATTCGTCTTTGAGGTATTTTCCGCAATCGTGCTTTCAGGACATCCTGATTTTCTAGGACTGCTGCTTGAGCTGATGTTTCAAAAGCGCCTGGGGCGATTGCATTGATACGAATTCTATATCTTGCCCATTCAGCTGCCAGTGATTCTGTAAGTCGTAATAGAGCCCCTTTTGATGCTGAGTAGGAGGCAAGAGAAGCCTTTCCTTTCAATCCGGAAGTTGATGCGATATTGACGATTGATCCGCTTTGTTCTTGCGAGACAAAATGCTTTGCTGCTGTTTTCGCTATTATTGCTGGGGCAATGACGTTGACCTTCAATGTATTTTCCATAATCTCAATATCGCTATTTAAGGAATTTTCGGCAGGAGCAATCCCAGCATTATTAACAATGCCGTGTAGATTTCCGAATTTCTGACAAGCGACAGCAACTACGTCTTCTACTTCTTTCTTGATAGACAAATCACATCGGACTGGAAGAATTCGTTCCTCGTTGTGTTTTTGAAGCGAATTTAGATCTTCCTCAGATCGAGCAGCGGCCACTACATATGCACCCTCGTCAATTAAGTATTTCGATATCGCAGACCCCAAACCACGACTTGCTCCGGTTACTATTATGACCTTGTCTTCCAGCTCAAGATCCATCTGTAAACTCTTTCACCATGCCATTAGCAATGCCGAGTCTCAAGACCTCTGAAGCCCCTTCGTAGACGCGCATCGGCCTCGCTTGACGATAATATTTCTCGATCTTTGAACCTCGGATTAACCCCCATCGACCCATCGTTTGGACACACCGGTCTACGACTCGGCAAGCAGCTTCTGTGGCTGTGAGTTTAGCAAGTGAAGACTTGTCTAAATTTTTAGCCGGATCTTCGGTTGCTAGTGAGGCAGTTTGGTATGTCAAGTATCGTGACGATTCCAGATCTGACCAAGAGTCAGCTAGTAGAGTTGCGACTGGACCATGTTTAATCAATGGCCTGCTGAATTGCTCTCTTTGTGCACAGTGTTTGGTTGCTTCTTCTATAGCACCAGTCATTACCCCTAAAGCAGCGCCTGCTACTGATATTCGGAAGACGGAAAGAGTCGCCAAAACGTTACGAAAGGCTGTACCAGGTTCTCCTAATCTTGCACTCTCCGGCAATACGACGTCATTGAACCTTAGTTCCCCAAGTACATGAGGGGCGATTATTTCGGGAGATGGGGATGTTTCAAGCCCATCGCTATCTGCAGGAACCAGAAACAAAGAGTAGCCATCCTCCTCTCTAGCGAGTGTGGTGTAGAAAGAAGCTGATCCAGCATTCGATATGAACGATTTCTCACCACGTAGTATTAGTTCTGCGCCTTTTCGCTCAACTGATGTTTCAATGCCTTTCAAATCTGAACCTGCTCTGGGCTCTGTCAGGGCTAGAGCGGCAAGCGCTTCTGCTTTAGAAACAAGAGGCAACCACTCTTCCTTTTGCGATTCATTTCCTGCAACTGAAATTGCGTAACTTCCAATCCCTTGCAACGCGAATAAAGAGTCCAGATGTGATGAAGTCTTCATGAGAATCTCTCGAACTAAACAGACCGCAAGTGGATCTACCATCGAAAAACGTCCTCCATATTCTGAGGGAACCATCAATGCAGATAAACCACTGCCGCGTAAAGCTTCCAATATGGGCTGATAAAGCTCACTTGACTCATCTGCTTTCATAGCGAAAGGTTCGACAGACTTCGCTAATCTTTTACTGTCCTCAATAACACTCGCATACTTCGAGTCAATTTCCATAATGCCAGCCATAAGTACCACCACATCTAAGTTACTTATCTATCCTAGACTGCTTCGGCTAGATGACAAGAATAGAACTGCAGTATAAACTGGTATTGAGCCGCAAAGGAGAAAACATGGCCCTTACTGAAGTTTTTATGACCGCTGATGAACTTGCGAAGATGACCCCTGAGGAGTTTGTAGATCAAATCCGGCATGAATGCATGAAACCAGGACGCGGAATGCATAATCACCCGTTCGTCACTGGGCTTGAAGCTGGTACCATCACCATTCCTCAACTTCAATTATTCACAGAACAGTTCTATCTTCACATTTCAAAGATGCTTCCTTGGATTGGTGCTATCTATGTTCGATGCCCTCATGAGGAAGTTCGAACGGCATTGGTCAAGAATCTTGCTGAAGAATGCACCGGATATGAAACTCAAACAGATGCGCACCCTGAACTCCTTCTACAATTCGCCCAAGCCCTTGGATCTGATACTGATGCGATCAAGGCATCTGAACAAAGACCAGCTGGACGAAGAGTTACTGACTATTTCGAATTTATGGGCCTCTGCCGTGAATGGTACGTCCCTCTATCCGCAATAGGAATTGGACTTGAATCCTTTGTTCCAGAAACATTTACGCGAATGGTTGCTGCCTTCAAAGACAACTACGGAATGTCGGATGAAGATGTAATTTTTTGGACTATGCACATTCTTGCTGACCAAGACCATGGCGACGAAGGAATAGAGATGGTCGAGAATTACGCAATTACCGGCGAAGCGAGAAAAGCAGTCTTTGATGGCACCGTTGAAACCAGCAGGCTTTTTCATGATCTTTGGATGATTTACGAACAAGCATAGCTCTTCCACAAAGGACTCCTTATGGAAACTTCTACAGACCCAAGAGACCAGAAAGCTCACGATACTCCTGAAATCATTGCAGAAGGACTCAACCGGAGAGGACACGTTGTAACTTCATGGGAGAAACTCGGACAAGTCTGGATGGAGGAAACAGGGATTGAGACAACACAATACCGGATCGGACTCCCTACCGAAGACTCTTCGCCTACGGTCTTCAAAGTCTATTTTCCCCCAAATTGTAGAGTAGAAGCCCATACCCATCCATGTGACTATTCAGAAATTATTCTTCAGGGAAGTCAGAAAGTCAGCGGGAAGTGGCTCTATGAGGGAGACATAAGAATCGGATTGGCCAATCGTGGCTATGGACCTTTGATTGCCGGAGATGAAGGAGTCACTGTATTAGTAATCTTCAAAAATGGGCATTGGCTTCCAGTCCAAATTGGTGCCGGCGATGGAAGCACCATAAACGCTGAGAAACTTCTTCAAGAATATAGCGCCGCTGATTCGGGCNCTGTCGGAANTCAATAAGTTATTGCCCTAGTCGGACATAGGACTGCAGCTTCTTCAAGCACATCAGCGTATTTAGTATCAGGTTTGTCAATCAAGACTTCGCCTAAGTCATCGCCACCTATAACAAAAATCTCGGGCTCCAAACGAACACAATATCCGGTCCCTTGACAAATAAGCTTGTCAATCTTGACATGTAGTTCGAGATTTGACATTTGTAGTTATAAATTCCGTAAGATCACAGGAAATGTTCCGTATGCGTCGTGATAGCTTAATTCTGTAAATGCCGGCATTTCAGCTGGGTCTAACTCGATACCAGCTTCAAAAAGCGCTAATGCGATGTTTACCAACGTTCCGTCAGTTCCTTCATCTCCATCCGTCCTTGNAGAAAGTCCAGTAACTAATGTGCGGCCGATACAAGTATGCTCTCCTCCACCGAATGCGAACCCCCATGGTTTGACTCCATCAGCTTCTCGANAAGGGTCAAATGATTTTGCATCTTCACCAAAGACTGAAGTGTCACGATTCGCTGGGGTGAATAAACATGCGACNCGCTCCCCTTCAGCTATTTCTGTTCCGTCACTTAGAACTACGTCCTTTAATGCGATTCTTAGTAAAGCAGGCGAGGGCAAATGAAGACGTATCGCTTCATGTCCTGCACGTTTTAAAAATTCTCGATCAAATCTTTTTTCGAAGTCTTCGGGATGTGCTTCGAACCACTCGTGGAGATGCATCATCATATGCGGAACTGCATGCGTGGTCGTCTGGCTTGAAGCAACTGTATACAAGGTCGCTTCCCTTAAAGGCAGTTCGTCATCCCAGTTGTCATTCCAGTGAAGATACATCAATGTGAGTAAATCTCGAGGTAGATCGTTTTCCGAAATATCACCTGCTTGAAATGCCGAAATAAGTTCGCGGCGACGCTCTACCGATGGNCCATAGAATTCTTCAACAAACCCAGCTCGTATTTCTAGGATTCTATCAATAACCTCACCGTGGTCTTCGGTTGACCATTCAACGGTTGCTCCGGTTCCTAATTGTTCAACATACGTTCGAAAGGCATCTGTTCGCTCGGGAGTGTCCACTCCATCTATCCCAGTTGTGACGGCAGATATTCTAGCCAGCATATTACGAACCAGTAGACAAAGATCTGCTCGGACAATTCCGTCTTCGCCTCTATTCCGCTCACATTCCTCAAGGGATTTAGCTATTAATGGAAGTAGCTCTTCTCGTTCATAGTACTCAAGAGCTTCTTTGCGGAACAGCGGTGCTTCAAGTCTTCGACGGTCGAAATGTTCTCCGTGGTCAATCGTAAGTAGCGACCTGCCAAAGAACGGCTGGCTTTCTTGATGAGAACCCTGACGAAAATCTTTAGACTTNAGAATTTCATCTACAGATTTGTAATCAACGAAATGTTGGATCCCCACTATATGCGGGGGCGGTTCCATATCNCTTATCGTTTCCAATTTTCTTCCCCAAACTAGAACCTACTACCTGAGGCCATTTTTCACCAAAACGCATTCGATTTTAGGTTTACTCAGCGCTCAGAACAGCTGCGTTAAAATACTGTGCTCCAGATCCTGCTCCAGTAACCANAGCATGATTTGGTTCCTCGATTTGAAAACCACTCGCTTGCCCTCGAAGTTGCCTAACGGCCTCTATGACCTTCAAATTAGGTCCGCCCCAGCCTGTATGAGAAAACGACAGTAGACCACCATCCGTGTTTGTGGGATATTTACCATTTGCGCCAATGCCATTTTCAAACAGAAAATCGCTACCATCCCCTTCATCACAAAGCCCTAGAGTTTCAAATTGCCTTACAATTTCCCAAGTGTTTATATCATAAAGTTCAAAGACGTCAATATCTTGAACGTCGAGCTCAGCCTGTTTAAAGGTTCTCTCAAATGCTTCTTTTCCTAGGTTCTTAACTTCGTCATAACGTACGGGATTGACGTATTGTTGACGGTACCATTCTGAGCTACCACCTAGTATGCGAATAGGTTTCTGCGGGCAATCTCCCGCCCGCTCGGTAGACGTGACAATAAATGCAGATGCCCCCTCTGACGCCAGACACAAATCAAGCAAGTGAAATGGCTCAGCCACCTTAGGGGATTGAATGATGTCTTCGGGGGTATACGGTCCTTTCCCGAACATTACTGCTTCAGGATTTTGCGATCCAGCATTTCTAATTTCAGCGGCNATAGAGGACATTTTAAGACGATCCGGCTGAAATTTTTGANAATATACTTGAGCAACCATCGCAAAGTGAGCTGCAGTAAATAAACCCCATGGCTCAACAAATTCATTAGTCGGCTTTGTGTAATCTGCTAGGTGTGCTCTTCTGAGGACTCCTGCCTGNCCTCCGAAAACTATAGCCACGTTACATAAGCCAAAAGAGACTGCAGCAGCTGCATCCAATAAACCCGGTATTCCTTGTGGATAGGTATCACCAACCCATCGGAAAGATTTTCCAAATATGCTTGTCCAGTCGACGACACCAGGGTCAAACTCTGTTCCACCAGGACCAGGCCATCTCGCAGCTATTCCGTCTACCTCTGCCATGTTCATACCGGCATCATCAAGAGCTTTCCGAACGGCCTCTTCACAAATTTGAATCGTACTCGTATCCATCGATTTGGCCTGTTTGGTAATTCCGATGCCTACTATTGCGACCTCAGGCTTTTTCATACTTTCCGGCCTTGTCCCCAAAANTGGGCGCGGATCTCGTTTTTTGCAATCTTACCAACTGCATTTTTAGGGAGCTCGTCCCAAATATCTATTCGCTCTGGCACTTTTATAGAAGTAAGTTCAGAACTATCACATAGGTGTAATAACTCGTCCGTCGTTACTTTTGACCCTTCGTTTAGTGCAACTACTGCCACTATCCCCTCACCCCATTCCGAGTCAGGCACTCCTACGACAGATGCTTCTAGGACATCAGGGTGCCTATACAGAACATTCTCAATCTCAGTAGGAGCTATGTTGAGTCCACCCCGAATTATCAAATTCTTCTTCCTGTCCACAATATAAATGAATCCCTCATTGTCTACTTCAGCGATGTCGCCGGAATGCATCCATCCATCAATCAGTACTTGATCAGTTCTAGTCGAATCTCGAAAATAGCCCTTCATGACGTGTGGTCCCGAGAAGACAACTTCTCCTCTTGATCCCGGTTCGATTGATTTTTTATTCTCGTCTACAACCCGCACATGGACTCCGTATGAAGGCCTACCGCAAGACTCCAATAACTTGAGATTGGTTGAAAGCCCCCTTAGGTGATCAGCCTTACTTAATATTGTTCCTATAGAAGCAATTTCAGCCATGCCATAAAGCTGATTAAATATAGGACCAAATCGCGTAACCAATTCTTTAAGTCTTTTTGGCGATATGGGAGATGAACCGTATCCAAGAGTTACAAGAGTTGATAGGTTTTTATCGTCTTCTTTCGGCAACTTTTCCAGAAGGCGCATTAGTTGAGTGGGGACCAGAAAGGTATGCGTAACTGCATGATCATTAATTTGTTGTGCGAAATTCAAAGGATTGAAATTTCTGCTGTCAGCGAATCCCAAGGCCGCACCGACTGTGACGCATGGGAGGATTGTGATATTGACACTGGAGTTATGAGGAATTTGAATTAAATATCGACTTTCAGGGGTAATGTCATACTCAAGACAAGCAATTATTGCATGTTGAAGGACTCGTTTGTGGTCAAAAAGCACCCCTTTGGGGCGGCCAGTCGTTCCGCTCGTATATACGATACAGAAATCATCGTCAGGCTCAATATCATAAAAGGAACTGGGAATCGCTTTTGAATTCTTTTCTATTCTTGCCTCCCATTCGGGGCTCGAAATATCAAAGACAGGGATTGAAGATTCATTGGCTATTCGTTCAATCTGAGGTAGGTGCTCCGCATCAGTTAGGATTGCGCACGGTTCACAATTATCAAATATCTGCGTCATTTCTGTTTGTCCCAATCGGAAGTTCAAGCCGACATAAATTAGCGAGGACTTAGATATTGCTGTTATCAATTCCAGTATCTCTGGCCTGTTTGGAAGCAGAACTGCTACTCGCTCCCCTTTCTCCCAATCATATGAGTTGAGATAATTTGCTATCTGATTACTTCTATCCTCCAGTTCGCCGTACGTTTGCGGCCTTTCTCCAAAGATTGCCTTTGCTTCAGGATCACGTGTGGCGTTTCTATGTACAGCTAGTCCGATATGCATAGCTAATCTTCTTCAACTTCAAAAAATGGTAACATTTTTCCCTTGAATATTTGAAATGATACTCTTACGGCTTGACCGATTTTGACTTCAGACGGACTGCAATCAATAAGTCTTGAGTACATTCTCCAACCCTCTTCTAACTCAACATCAATGATTATGTATGGCTTGGGGTAGTCATCGTCTGGAGGTCTGTGAACAATGGTGTAACTGTAGATAGACCCCTTTCCTGTACTTTCCTGAAATTCCCAGTTGTCTGATTGGCACCAAGGACAGAGAATTTGAGGAGAGAAAAAGCTGGTGTCACATATTCCGCAAACTGGTCTAACGAGCGTTCCGTTTCTAGCTTCGTCCCAGAATTTGGTTGTTAGCATGCTCGGACTGTCCGATGTCACGCTTCAACCTCAGACAATAATTTAAGAGCAGCTTCTTGAACAGTCATCCCAACAGCGACTCCCCGTTCTTTTGCTGTTTGGTTGCATGCGCTAATTCTACCCTCCGAGTAAGCTTTAAAGGCATCACCTACGGGAGCTGACCAAGCATCACAACACGCCCCCGCTAAACCATATTCATCGGTTATCTCCAGCCCTGCAATCCCTGCGTTATTTTTACTCATACCTCCATCGGAACAAATGAAACCATGAGGAGATACTTCAAGAAGGAATTTCGCGCCTGAGCGACCTGTGTGCCCTGCCGTAACTAGTACGTTGTTAGAATCTTCTGGAAGTGCGAAGACGATAGAATCCGTTACGATTATTTCTCTTCCAGTATCCGAAGTAGCGACTGACTCTCTACGAATCTTTGTACCTGCGGTAACATCTCCTGGATCATTCTCAAGTAGCAACAAGGAAGCTTCCTTAACGGTCATACCTTCCAGCACTCCAGCTCGTTCGGCAAGGATATTGACTCGTGAAATTAATCCAGTTTGGTAAAGATCAATACCATTCCCTAGTTCGGCAGTCATGCCATCAGCTGCCGCAGCTGGTATTCCCAAGGCCTCGAGGTACCATAGGCCTGCTATACCCGCTCCATCTTTTCCTATACACCCGTCATGGGCGATGACAGCACGGGGACGGTGAGGCGCAATAAGGCGCGCGGGCAAAACGCCAAGATATGAGGAAGGAACAACTACATCGCGTCCCTCGTTTCGAGAATCGACATATCTCGCAGAGTCCATAGCCACTACCCGACCTTTGGAATGTTCAAGGACTACATCATGAGGGTGATCCGCTTCGTCATTGAGCAGAGGCGCTTCTTCACTCATTTGTTCTTTCTCCCATAACTCTGTTTATAATAATAGTAATTCCGATCATTTAGATATTCCCCTTTAGTTGAATACAACGGGATACTTTCCAAAATAAGGTCGTGTGGTTGAATCATCCATTTCAGGAGGATTATCTGGGTCAGGCTTACATCCATTTAGAAATAATGTTTGGACTGCCACAGGCACGAGGCCAAAGAGATGGTTTTCTTCAGTTGAATTTGTGTCAAAAACTAGCCCGGCAGCCAAGTCCTGGCCGATACAAGCATGCATTCCTTGCCCAAAACTCAAACCCCATGGGGTAACACCTGTCTCTAGGTTTCTGTTGGGATTGAATTCCTCAGCGTCATCGCCATATATTGATTTATCACGGTTTACAGTCTCGAGGTCAATGACAACTTTGTCTCCTTCTGCAATCTTTATACCCGATTTCAGCTCAATATCTTCTAACGCCCATCTTGCTGCAGTTGGTGATGACGGCTGGAGCCTAATTGTCTCATGAGTGGCTTTTTGGAGGAATACTTTATCGCTGTAGGCTTTAGTCTGATCTTCTGGATGCTCTTCAAGCCATTTGAAAATATTGTGGACTACTCTCGTTAACGCTGTAGCTGACGTGTGCGCGCCTGCTAGCAGATAGAAAGCAATTTCTCGCCTAAGCGATTCTCGTGTCATCGGAACTTTATCCTGATTGCGCAAAAGGACCTGAAGCACGTCCCTCGGAAGTTCTTCCTCGTCAATTTCGCCGCGTTCAAATTTTTCTAATAAGTCATTCCGAAGTGCAATTCCAGGTTCCAAAAACTCTCTATCAAATGCTTCAAGCTTTTCTTCTATTTCGGTTCGCTTTGCTTCGACATCGCCCGTGTAAAAGCCTAGCGTTGCACCTTCGATGAAGGTTGTGAGGTAGTCGTATAGCCTACTCGTTTCCTCGTAAGTTCCGAGAGGGCGGTCTACGCCAGCTGTGAGTGCAGCTAGGTTCATCATGAGTTGGTGCCCGAAATCAACTAATTCGGCTTTTCCACTCTCCAAATATGGGTCAACGGTATCTTGAATAATCGCTGGGAACATATCTCGTTCATACTCAAAGAAGGTGTCTCTACGGAAGAGTCGATTTTCTAGTCGACGGCGTTGCCTGTGTTCGTCTCCATGAAGATTAACAACGACATCTTCCATAACAACTTCACCGGCATCATAGAGCGCTTGTCGTAGTTGCTTGTGCCTGTACACTTCTCGAGCATCATCTGGAGTAGTTATTACTATCTCGGTCATGTCTCCCCTTTTCCATTAATAGCTTGATTAATCCTTTAAAGTTTGTCAATTCAAAAGATTACTGGGTAGGTGCTGAAATGCTTACGCTCTGAATTAGGATCGTGCTGTGGTGGATTATTTGGATCCCGTTTGCCGCCTGCAGACAGCAATGCGTGCGCCATTATCGCAACTGTTCCGAAAAGAGCCTCCGATGCTGGTCTGTCTGGGTCAATTTCTAGGCCACCATCAAGCTCAGCTCCCACACAAGCGTGCATTCCTGCCCCAAAACTCATGCCCCAACGAGGTATTCCCTCTGGGACTTCTCGATATGGATTATAACTATCGGATTTCTCCCCAAAGATTTCATTATCTCTATTCGCCAGCATGAGGTCAAGGGTGACTTCGGTTCCTTCACTCAGCAAAGTTCCATCTGATAGTTCCACATCTCTAAGAGGGCGCCTTAAAGCAACCGGGCTAGCAGGATTCAATCTGAGAGATTCGTGCATGCAGCGTTGAACAAACGAAAGGTCTTTTCTTGCCTTATTTAGATCGTCTGGGTATTGTTCGCCCCAATTTAAAATGTCATCAACGGTATGTGCAAAGGCATTGGCCGTAGAGTGACCTCCAGCCTGAAGGTAAAAGCAAATTTCTCGGAAAATGATTTCGTCGGTTAACCCCAATTGTTCTCTGTTTCTCAATAACGTTGTCAAAACATCTTTAGGTAGATCATCTTGATTTGTTTTTCCATCGTTGCATTCCTCTATGAGTCTCTCTCTAGTTTCTCTGCTCGGATCAAAGAAGCCTTTTGCGAATTGGTTCATAGCTTCTTGTACTTCTTGACGCACCTGATCTTTATTTCTTGTTGAATGAAGAAGAGTCGCTCCTTCGCTAAATTTCTTGACGATTCCATAGAGAGTCTCTGTTTGCTGTGCGTCTGAAGGGTCTTGGTCAATGCCCGCAATTGTTGCTGTCAAGTTCATTGCGCATCTGTATCCAATAACGGATAAGTCACCTTGCTTAGACTGGACAAAAGGATTAAGGGTTATATCAATGGTTCTCCCTAGCACTTCATGCTCCCAGTAGCTAAAGATTTCTCGCCTGAAAAGCCTATTCTCAACTCTACGTCGCTCTCTGTGGGCTTTACCATGAAGGTCTAAAAGCGTATCTGACATGACTACTGCTCCTTCAGAGTAGCCTGCTTGCCTTAACTCTTTAGAACGAAATGCTTCTCGAACATGCGCCCATGAAGTGAGACGAATTCTCTTACTTGTTTTCTTTTCTATTTCCGATTCCACTTATTTCAGGATAGGTTCCTGAGCATGGTTAAACCAGTTGAAATAGTTGAGAGTTTTCTCCACGCTCTGTCGGAAAGAGAGATAGGGCTAATTATGTCTTTCTTTGATGAGCAGTCTTCGTGGCAAAATGTTCCTCACCCTCCCTCTAACGGCATTCAAGAAATTGAATTGATGTTTTCTCCGATTATTAGCAAAAGCTCAAAGGTTCAATGGGATATCTTAAGCGCAGCCTATGCAGAGAATAAAGCCTGGCTAGAAAGGGTTGATAGATTCTGGATAGATGGCACTGAGTATTCCGTTCAATGCAATGGAGTTTTTGAGTTTGATTTGCTTAAAGAGAAGATAATTAGTGTGCGAGACTATGTTGACTTGGGTGAATGGAGAGAGAGGCTGACTTTAGCTCAACTCAACAACTAATCTCAGCTACTTATAGGCCTTATCCCAAGTGAGAATCTCACCAGCCCAGTTGCCAACTTTCCAGCCAGCAAGTGATTCGTGAATCGGCCAAAGATCTGAAAGATTTAGTACTTTCCCATCAATAATAACGGTTGAGATTTTATTCTTATCATTTAACACTCTTATATCTTCAGTGGGGTCGGAGTCGACAATAATGATGTCGGCTAACTTATCTTTCTCAATCGTGCCTAGTTGGTCTTCCATTTGCATTGCCCAAGCGCCATTCTTAGTAGCTGTGGTAATTGCCTCTACAGGAGTCAAGTCTAAAGAATTAACGAAGATCTCTAATTCTCGACCATGCCAGTGTCCATATGGAGTCAATGCAAAGCCACTTTCTGAACCTGAAAGAATTCGAACTCCATTGTCATAGGCTTTGCGGATCATTTTTGCGGTTTGCTCAATTTCGCCCCGAAAAATATCCTCCAT